>JAMCRM010000158.1 GCA_023380575.1 Acidobacteriota bacterium
CCGCGCCACCACGGTCATCACCTCTTCGTGGGTCATTCCAAGGCAGAGATCGCGCTGGAAGCGATCCTTGAAGCGGAACATATTTTCGCCCATTACGTCCCAACGGCCGGACTCCTGCCAGATCTCGGCTGGGTTCAGCGCCGGCAGCAGCATTTCCTGCGCGCCGATGGCGTTCATCTCCTCCCGGACGATCGCTGTGATCTTGAGCAGCGCACGCTGGGTGAGGAAAAGATAGCTATAAATTCCGGCAGCCAACTGGCGGATATAGCCCGCCCGCAGCAGCAATTGGTGACTGACGACCTCCGCTTCGGCGGGGGTTTCGCGCAGTGTGGGGATGAACAACTTGCTCCAGAGCATAGATTATAAGAGGAAAACTGCAATTCTAGCATGTTAGAATGACGGTACTCCCTATGAAAATTGCAATTGGCGCGGACCACGCCGGTTTTGTCCTGAAAGAGAGCCTGAAAGGGAAGCTGATCCGCGATGGTCATGAAGTAGTGGATTTCGGCACGGATTCGCAGCAATCGTGCGATTATCCCGATTTTGCGCAGGCGGTCGGACGGGCGGTCGCCACAGGCAGCTTCGATCGGGGCGTGCTAGTCTGCTCGAGCGGCGTGGGAATGGTGATCGCCGCCAACAAAATCGACGGTGTGCGCGCTGCCCCGGCGCAGTCGGATGAAGAGGTCCGCCTGACACGCGAGCACAACGATGCCAACGTGCTGACGTTCGGCGCCAAATTCGTAGATGAGCCGAGTGCCGCGCGCATGCTGGACATCTTCCTGAACGGTGAATTCGAGGGCGGCCGGCATGCGCGGCGTCTCGCCAAGGTTGCGCAACTGGAACGCAAATACGATACCGGGGGGCGCAGCGGCGCGACCAATTTGTAATACGACTGGAGTGAAACAGGTATGAACGAATCGGAAAGAATGTTGCGGCCACTGGCCGAAGTCGATCCTGAGGTTTATCGGGCGATTCAGAGCGAGGTGCGACGCCAGCACTCGCAACTGGAGTTGATCGCCAGCGAGAATTTTACTTCCGAGGCGGTCCTCGAGGCCGCCGCCAGTGTATTCACCAACAAGTACGCGGAGGGCTATCCCGGAAAACGCTATTACGGCGGCTGCGAATACACCGACATCGTCGAAACTCTGGCGCGGGAGCGTGCCAAAAGGCTGTTCGGCGCCGAGTACGCCAACGTGCAGCCGCACTCCGGTTCCCAGGCAAACCAGGCTGCCTATGCCGCCGTGCTGCAGCCGGGCGATACCGTGCTCGGCCTGAATCTCGCCCACGGCGGGCACCTGACACACGGGCACCATCTCAATTTCTCCGGCAAGACCTACAAAGTGGTCCCGTACGGCGTGCGCAAGGACACCGAGACCATCGACTACGACGAGGTCGAGCGTCTGGCGCGCGAGCACCAGCCGAAGATGATCATCACGGGCGCGAGCGCTTATCCGCGGACTCTCGACTTTGCCCGTTTCCGCCAGATTGCCGACGCCACGGGCGCCCTGCTCCTGGTGGACATGGCGCACATTTCCGGACTGGTGGCGGCCGGCTTGCATCCGAACCCCTGCCAGTACGCCGATATCGTCACGAGCACGACCCACAAGACGTTGCGCGGCCCGCGCTCCGGGCTGATTCTGGCGCGCGCGCAGTACGGCGCGGCCATTGACAAGACGGTTTTTCCCGGGATTCAGGGCGGCCCGCTGGTGCACATCGTGGCGGCGAAGGCGGTATGCTTCCTGGAGGCCATGCAGCCGGAATTCATCGACTACCAGAAACGCGTGATAGCCAACGCACAGGCCTTGGCCCGCAGCTTGATGGAAGCGGGTTTCCGCGTGGTCTCCGGCGGCACGGATACACATCTCTTACTGGTGGACGTGTTCTCCAAGGGCCTGCGCGGCAAGGAAGCCGAAGCGGCGCTCGACCGCGCCCGGATCACCGTGAATAAAAACGCCATCCCTTTCGATACGAACCCGCCGATGAACCCCAGCGGGATCCGGCTCGGCAGCCCGGCGGTTACCACCCGCGGCTTCCGTGAGACCGAGATGTGCGAGGTGGCCGCGCTGATCGCCGAGGTGCTGAACGACATTCACTCCGAAAAGACCGCCGCGGCCGTCGCGCGCAAGGTGGAGCGGTTGACGGAGCAGTTTCCCCTCTACCAATGGAAGCTCGATAGCGTTCGAGCTTAGCATGACACCGCTGAAGATTGTCATCGACGCCCGGCGTCTGCGGGATTTCGGCATTGGGACCTACATCCGAAGCTTGGTCCATGCTCTCGGCGTCCTGGACACCACAAACGAATACGCGCTGGTGACGCTGCCGGACGACAGCCGTACGCTCTCGGGCCTGCCCCGGAATTTCGAAACGGCCGTCTACCAGCGGGCCGATTCCGATTACCACGATCATGTTTCCTTCCCGATGTTTCTGCGCACGCTTTCCGCGGATCTGTTCCATATCCCGCTGAACCGCGTGCCCCTTTTGATGCCCAAGCCGTACGTGGTCACCATCCATGACATGGCCAGCCTGCTCTTTGACCAGCGCTCCGGCCCGCGCATGGATTGGAGGCGCTTCCTCTTCCGCCGTGGCCTGGAACGGGCCGAACGCATCATCGCGGTATCGGCCTCCACCCGCCGGGACGTGCAGAACATCCTGGGGATCCCCGCCAATCGCGTACGCGTGGTGTACAACGCTCCCGCTCCGGAATTCTTCACGCATCAGCGAACCGCCGACGCCCGCGCCGCCGGCCCCGAGGCGGAGAGCCTGGAGCGCAAGCGCATCCTCGAACGCTACCAGATCAACTACCC
>JAMCRM010000159.1 GCA_023380575.1 Acidobacteriota bacterium
GCAGCCTGCCGGAGGGCGGGGTGCTGGTAGATCAGTTCGCCGTGGTCGGAGGTGAGCAGCACGATGGTGTTCCCCTCCATGCCGTTCGACCGAAGACGGTCCAGCAACTGCCCGATGTAGTAATCGATGAAGTGGATTTTGCCGTCGTAAAGCTGGTACAGCCTTTCGATGGCCTTCTGGTCGCGCAGGTTGGCTTTGCGGAACAGGGCGCCCTTCTGCACGTCGTAGCCGGTATTGGTGGCCTCCGGATAGGCGTCGTTCTTGAACAGGTCGTGCTCGGGCGGCGGATCGTAGGGCGAGTGCGGCTCGAAATAGAGCAGGAACAGAAAGAAGGGATCCCGGGCGTTATCCTCCAGCCATTTGAAGACGCGCTGGTTGGTGGCGGGGGCGCGGAATGCCTGGTTGGCCAGGGTGGTGCGCTCGGTGATGTTGGTGGGCCGCTTCTGCGCCTCGTCGTATTCATCGAAGCCGCGGCCGGTTACAAACGCTCCGGCCACGCTATTATTGACGAAGGCTGCGGTCTTGTAGCCGCCCTTCTTAAAAAGCTCGGCCAGGGTGATGGCCTCCGGCTTGAGCCCGGGCACCCCCGGGGGGAAGAACAGCGTCGCCCCGTGCCGCGAAGGGTACTGCGAAGTCATTATGGCGCCGTAGGACGGCGTGGTCCACGGGGAGTCGGCGTAAAAGTGCGATAAACGCACTCCCTCCGCCGCCATGCGGTCGAGGTTAGGGCTGGTCGCGCGCGGATTCCCGTAACAATGCAGGCGGTCGGCGTGCAATTGGTCCAGCGAAATCAGGATGACGTTGGGCTTCCGTCCTCCCTGTGCCCGCGACGGCAGCGCCGCGGGGGCGGCGGCCAGGCTCTTCAACAAGGTTCTGCGCAGCATGATCGACTACATTAGTCCAGCATGCCCGCCGTTGTCAAAAAGGGCTCGTGCTAAGATCTGGTGACATGAAGAAGCTGAAAGCACTCCTGCTCGTGCCATTCGCTTCGTGCTGCCTCCAGACCCAAACCCTGCCGGTGACGCCACACGAAGCCGCGGCCCACGCCATCCGGATGATGGAAAAGCACGGCATTCATAAACATCCGAAGGACGGCTATTACTATTCCGGATACGGCGCGGGACTCTTCACTGTCGAAATGTTCCTCGACAACATCGCGCTCTTTCATGCCGGGGACGTGACCATGGGGAAGAACGGCTTCAAGATCTACCTGAATCTCGAACAGCCGAACGGCTTCATTCCGCGCCATTGGGACGGCCCCGGTAACGAAGCGGCGGGCAATACCTGGGCCTTCTACGAACGGGAGGAACACGCGCAGCCCTTTCTGTTCCAGATGGCCTTGTTCCTGACCCGGGCCGGTGGGGGCGACTGCTCCTGGATCAGCAACGAAATGTACGCGAAGCTGAAAAAATACCTGAACCACTGGACCACCCAATGGGACAGGGACCATAACGGCCTTAGCGAGTGGGCCAGCGCCCCGCACGGGGCGGCTGATAATCAGTTCGATCGCGTCGGCGTGTGGCGCTCATTCCACTGTGAGGCCGCCGACCTGAACAGCTTCCTGTACCTGGAGTTCCTGGCGGCCGGAAAGATCGCCGCCGCGAAAGGCTTTCGGGATGACGCCGCCGTCTTTGCCGGGCAGGCGGAACGCAAAAAGAAGCTGATCCAACAACTGCTGTGGGACGAGCAGGACGGTTTCTTCTACGACCGGGACATCCGGACGGGTAAGTTCATCAAAGTGAAGTCCGTGAACGACCTTTATGTGCTATGGGCGGGGATACCCGACCAGCGGCAGGCCAAACGCCTTCTGAAGGAGCACATCCTGAACCCCAGCGAGTTCTGGAGTCCGCACCCCCTGCCCAGCTACGCGATGAACGAACCCAACTACACGCAGCACCATGTCCCACCACCCCTGATAGACCCCTACTACGCGCTCAACGAGGGCCACTCCAATTGGCGCGGAGGATTGTGGGGGCACGCAAACTACCTGGTAGCGCATGGCCTGGAGCGCTACGGGTTCGCCGAGCAGGCCCGCCTTCTCGCCGCCAAGACTTTCGAAGTGGCCGCGCCCGACCCGGATCTTTATGAGTGGTACAACGCCGAGACCGGAAAGCCGCTGGGGTACCATCCGCTTTGTGCGGGAGCCGAGGTGCTCATGCGATTTTTGCCCGCGGAGCTTGAAACGGGCTTCGACCCCGCGGCCATCGAAGATGCCGCTAAACCGCTCGAAAACGGAAAGCTTCGCAAGGCTCTCTCGATCGAGGGCTTACGCATTCGGATCCCCAGGTGAAGTAGGCCGCAACCGGTCGCTCACGCTCCCGGCTCGGATACGCTCTCCTGTGTTTCGATGCAGTTACCGAGCCGCGACCGTGAGGGAGCGGTCCGGCCCGTAACCTACTACTCCGGTTCCGTGCCGGGCAGGATGCGCAGGGTCGCCTCACCACTTCCCGCATCCCAACGGCGCACCGTGAGGGTCTGATTGGCGGGATTCCATGACCAGGCCGCGGCGTCCAGCCCGCCAGGGTTCTGGAGCACCTTCAGGGCGGTCTCGCCGGGCCTGAGTGCCAGGGTCAGCCCGCGGCTGTAGACCAAGTGGAAACCGTCCGGGTAATGCCGGTCCACGGGCACGTAGATCTCGCTTGCGCCTTTCCCCGCATCCGGCGTGAGCACCAACTGGAACTCCCGGGAAGCGAAGTTGAACTCATAGCGGCCTACCTGCCCGGCCACCACGTGCGGCTTGGGCCGCGCCACCACGTCCAGCACGTATTTGCGCTCGGCGCCGCCGGCGTGGCTCTTGCCCTTGAAGGCGGCCCATGTCGCGCCGGATTTGGTGATCACCCGCGTTCCGCAGAACCACGGCTTCACGCCGCCCAGCGCGTGGCGGTCAAACAGGGTTACGGTCTCGACGAAATTGCGCACGTAGGCCTGCTGGCGTTCCAGGTTCCTGTCCATATCCGGCGCGGTCGCATCGCCGTGTTCGGCAATCATCAGCGGCGCGCCCGAAAGCGCCGCTTCGCGCGTGTAGCGATCCACCGCGGTGGCGGGGGAAGGGCCGTAATAGTGCGGTGCGTAAACCACGTTCTTGCGTCCCAGGGGCACTTCCACGCGGCCGAAGGGGAAGTCCCAGCTCTGGCGCGGTTCGAGCAGGGGCGGCTGGAAGAGCGCCCACTTGCCGGGGCTGATCTCGTGGAGCGCGTCGATAATGCGGCGATAAAGAGGGAATAGATAATCGCGCACGAACACTTCGTTGTCGGCGATGTCCCCGCGGATGGGCTCGTTGATTAAATCGTAGCCCAGCACCCCCGGGTCGCTTTTAAAGTGTTCGAAGACCCGCCTCCATGCCTGGATCAGCCGCGCCTGGCGCCCGCCCTCATCGCGCCACAACTGGCTCCAACTGGCATGATTGAAACCCTTGACGTCGTAGACCGTGAGTTTGAACAGGCTCCCGATTCCAGCGCGCTTGCCCATTTCCACCATGTGCGAAACCTGCTGCAGGTAGGCAGGGTCCGGCTCGTAGCCGGGCCATGCGCCGATCTTGCCGAAAAACAGCCGGATCACCTGGACATTGGCGCCCAGTCGCGCCATGTGCTGGTAGTCTTCCGGGGTGTATTGGAGATCGCCTTGCGCGTCGCCGGTGAGGGTGACGAAGCCTTGCGGGAAGAACTGCCGCCCTTCGCCATCCAGGAGAGCCGGCTGCTGCCCGGGAAGCAGCGCGGCCGAGAGTAACGCCAGACACCACACATGTTTTTTCATCGCGAAGGCGAGTATAGCGATTCGTGTAACCCGATACAATACGCGGATATGCGTCAAGCCATTCTGATCTTCGCCCTGGCGGCCGCCGCCTACCCCGCCGCAGTCTCCACAT
>JAMCRM010000160.1:0-2451 GCA_023380575.1 Acidobacteriota bacterium
TGGCGATCTCTCCGAAGGAGGTGCTGGTGAACGGCAAGGCACCCGGAGAGACCAGTCTGGTGATCTGGCAGGAGGGCGGAAGCCGGTTGTTCTACGATCTTAAAGTGCTGCAGAGCACTGTCCGGATCGAGGCCGCGCGCGCCGAACTGACCAGGGAACTGCCCGGACAGGCTGTCACGGTCAATTTCGAAAACGATACGGCGTTTCTGGGCGGCACCGTGAAAGACGTCATCAGCGCGGATCGTGCGGTTTCCATAGCGGGGACGCTCGGCAAGGTGGTGAACCTGCTGCACGTGATGATCCCGCCGGTGGAGGCGCAGATTCTGCTGAAAGTGCGCTTCGCTAACGTGGATCGCGCCGCTCTGCAGGACCTGGGCGCGAACCTGTACAGCACCGGCGCGCTCAACACCCCGGGAGCGATCTCGACCGGACAGTTTTCCCCTTCGAGAGTAGCGGTGGCGGATGGCAAAACGGAGTTCAGCCTGGGCGATGCCCTGAACCTGTTTCTTTTCCGGCCCGATCTGAATCTGGCGGCCACCATCCGGGCATTGCAGACCAAGATGCTCCTCGAGATTCTGGCCGAGCCGAACTTGCTCACCATTAACGGTAAGCCGGCTAGTTTCGTGGCCGGCGGCGAGTTCCCGTTTCCGACGTTGCAGGGCGGCGGCGCGGGCCTGGGCGCGGTGACGATCGCCTTCCGCGAATTCGGCGTGCGCATCAATTTCCTGCCCACCGTGACGCCCCGGGGGACGATTCGCCTGCAGGTGGTCCCAGAGGTCAGCTCGCTCGATTATGCCAACGGCCTCGTGTTCCAGGGATTCAATATCCCTGCGCTCTCGACCAGGCGGGTGCAGACCGAAGTGGAACTGGAAGACGGACAGAGTTTCGTCATCGGCGGTCTGCTGGACAACCGCACCACCGAGAGCCTGAACAAAATACCCGGGCTGGCGGACATTCCGCTTCTGGGCAAGCTGTTTCAGAGCCGCTCAATCAACAAAAATCACACCGAGTTGCTGGTTCTGATCACGCCGGAACTGGTTCGTCCCATCCCGGCGGGACAGCGGCTGCCGGATGTGGAGAGGCCGTTGCCCTTCATGCGGGAGGGCACGCAGGTGCCTCCGCGGACACCGGGGATGCAGGTGACCGGCGCGGTCCCGGTGACACCGCCGCAGGAAACCGTGCCGGTCGAGCAGTTGATGCAGGAACAGAAGGCGAGCCAGGGCACGGCCGCCCCGGTGGCGCCGGTCCAGTACGTGCCGGTCCCGATGATGGGGCCCGCGCAGGCGGCGCCGGTGAATCCCGGCCTGACGTCGCCGATACCGACCCTTGGGAGCGGCGCCGGCAAATGAGAATGCAACGCGGAGTATCACCGTGTACCCGCTGACAATCGCATTGGGGATCGAAACGAAGGAACTGTGGGACGAAGTGCAGTTATGCCTGCGGGACCTGCCTGTGCGCGTGCTGATCGAGCAGCGCGATCTCTCGGACCGGCGGACATTGCTGGACCGTGTGGAGAGGCTGCGGCCGGACGTGGTGGTGATGGAGATCGGGGCACTGGGCGCTTTGGTCGAGGAGGCGACCCGGGAACTGAAGGCGGTCTCCGATGACATGATGATTGCCGCCGTCCACACTTCGGCCGAGCCGGAGGTGATTCTGGCGGCCATGCGGGCCGGTGTGCACGAGTATCTGCACCCGCCGCTGCAGGCGAATTTGCGCGCCGCGCTCGAACGCAAGTCGGCCGAGCGGCTCCGCCGGCGGGACAGCCGTACCGGCGGCAGGATCCTGGGTTTTTTTTCCGCCAAGGGCGGATGCGGGGCGACGACGGTGGCCTGTCATGTCGGCGTCGAGTTGGGCCGCGAAAACACGCATAAGGTGCTATTGGCGGATTTGGATATAGATTCCGGCGTCATGGGCTTCCTGCTGAAGGCGAAGAGCACGTACTCCATTCTGGACGCGGTGGAGAATGTCCATCGTCTCGATTTCAGCTATTGGAAGGCGCTGGTGTCCAACGGCATTCCGGGTGTGGAGATTATCCCGGCGCCGGTCGCTTCCGCCGCGCGGCAGATCCCCAGCCAGGATGAATTGCGTCCGGTGCTGAGTTTCCTGCGGCTGCATTACGATTTCGTGATCGCCGATCTGGGCCGGAGCCTGGGAGGCGCGGCCTCCAGCGTCCTGGGCGAACTCGACGAGGCATTTTTGGTTACCAGCCTGGAGGTGCCGGCGCTCCACCAGGCCAAGGCGATTGTGCAGAGACTGCTGGACAGCGGATATGGGAAGAACCGGTTGCGGCTGGTGCTGAACCGGGTGCCGAAGCGGCTGGACGTGACTCCGGAAGAGATCGAGAAGATGTTGGGACTGCCCGTTTATATCATGCTGCCCGACGATTACGCGGAGCTCTACGAGTGCTACTCGGCGGGAAAGTTATTGCCGCGCACCAGCGACCTGGGCAAG
>JAMCRM010000160.1:2461-2860 GCA_023380575.1 Acidobacteriota bacterium
CCTGACCAGGTTCTCGGCCAAACTCGGCGGTCAGGAAGAGCAGAAGACGAAGCGCCGTTTTTCACTGTTCGGGTAAAGGGAGAAGATGGCCACATTATTGGATACAGCAGCGAGAACGTCGAACCGCGAGGCCGGTTGGGTAAACCGTCTGTTCAATCGCGAGAATTACTCGGCCGAATACCAGGAGTTGAAGTTCACGCTGCACCGGAAATTGCTCGACCGGATCAATCTGGAGGTGGTCTCCTCGATGGCGGGCGAGCGCTTCCGGGCGGAGATCCGGGCCGCGGTGGCAAAACTGGTGGAGGAGGAGAGGACGCCGCTCAGCCTGGTGGAAAAGGAGCGGGTGATCGAGGAGATCCTGGACGAGGTGTTCGGGTTGGGGCCGCTTGAACCGCTGCT
>JAMCRM010000161.1 GCA_023380575.1 Acidobacteriota bacterium
CAACCAGACCAGCATGGCCAGCAGCGGCAAGTGGCGCGCTTTCTGGAGACCCGCGCCGCCTGATAACCTGAGCGTGATGAAACTGCGCGAAATCGCCGCCGCACTGGCCTGCGAACTGGCCGGCGATGGAGAAATCGAAATCACCGGTGTCATGGGGATGGAGCAGGCCGGTCCCAACCACTTGACGTTCCTGGCCAATCCCAAGTACGCCCACAAGGTGAAAGGCACGCACGCCGGCGCCATTCTGGTGGAAGCGCCCCTGGACCTTCCCGTGGCCTGTCTGGTGTCGCGCAACCCTTACCTGGATTTCGCGCGAGCCTTGGAACTGTTTTACCAGCCCCCGCGTCCGCGTTGCGGGATCCACCATCTGGCATACGTGGCGCCCACCGCCGTCATTGGAGAAGGAGCATCCATCGGGCCATACGCCGTGATCGGCGAGCGCGTGCGCATGGGGCGGAATGCCGTTGTCCACCCTCACGTGGTGATTTACGAGGGCGCGGAAATCGGAGACGACTTTCTGGCCCACTCGCATGCCGTGGTGCGGGAGTTTTGCCGCGTGGGCAACCACGTCACCCTGCAGAACGGCGTGGTAGTGGGAGGCGACGGCTTCGGCTTCGCCAAGGGGCCGGACGGGCGGCACCATAAGATCGTGCAGAGCGGCGTCACCGTCATCGAAGATGACGTGGAAATCCAGACCCTCACCAGCATCGACCGCGCCACGGTGGGAGAAACCCGCGTGAAGCGCGGGGCCAAGATCGACAGCCTGGTGCAGGTGGGCCACGCCTGTGTGGTGGGCGAAGACAATATCATTTGCGCCCAGACGGGGTTGGCCGGCAGTTCCATCCTGGAGAAAAATGTCCTTCTGGCGGGGCAGGTAGGGGTGTCCGGCCACCTCACGGTGCATGAGAATGCCGTGGTGTACGCACAGAGCGGCATCGGCGGCGACGTGAAGGCAGGCGCGCGGATTTCGGGCTCGCCGGCCTTTGACGCCTCCGAGTGGCTGCGCGCCGCGACCGCTTTCGCCAAATTGCCGGAAATTCTCAAAACCATCCGCGAACTCAAGAAAAAAATCGAGCGACTGGAACAGCATGGAAGAATACCCCAACAACCACAGTGAACGGCGCCCCGTCGCCTATTTGAACGAGCCGTTCCTGAACAGCCCTGATGCGCGCGCCATCCGCATCCTCTCTGAGTTTCTAGAGCCGCTGGCGCACTTCCGCCGGGAAAAGATCCGCGACACAGTGGTTTTTTTCGGCTCGGCGCGCATCCGCGAGGATGGCCCCCTGGGCAACTACTATCGGGACGCGCGCAAACTGGCCGGCATGCTCACGGTTTGGGCGGAGCAGTTCGCCAACAACGACATCCACCGTTTTGTGGTCTGTTCGGGCGGAGGGCCCGGCATCATGGAGGCCGCCAACCGGGGCGCCCAGGAGGCCGGCGGGAAGACCGTGGGGCTGAACATCGGTTTGCCCTTCGAGCAGTTCCCCAACGCCTACATCACTCCGGAACTCAGCTTCGAGTTTCACTACTTCTTCATGCGTAAGTTCTGGTTCGCCTATCTCTCGAAAGCCCTGGTGGTCTTTCCGGGCGGGTTCGGGACTATGGACGAAATGATGGAACTGCTCACGCTTACGCAAACCCAGAAGCTGGCCAAGAAGATCACCATCGTTCTTTACGGCTCCAAATACTGGAAGGAAATCATTAATTTCGACGCCCTGGTTCGCTACGGCACCATCAGCCCGGAAGACCTGGACCTTTTCCAGTACGCCGACGATCCGGAAACGGCCTTCGAAATTCTGAAAGCCGAACTCCTGAAATACGCTTTGCAGCCCGAATCGCACGAAACGCCGGCATTTGCGAAATCGCGCAATCCCCAGAAACCCTCCGGAACGTAGGGCCGATGCGGAGCGCGCCTCCGGCGGACCGCTCCACTGTTGCCCGCCTTCGCTTAAGATGGTCTGGAACATGTTGTCGGGGGTGAAAGATCGGCTGGGGCGCCTCGGGCGCCTGGAGTGGGCTTTCCTGGCGGGGCTGATCCTCTATTTTGTCCTGCCGTATTTGCCGAACACGCTGTTTCCAAGGCTTCTGACGGGCTTGGCCGTTTCCATCCTGGGCTTCGTGTTGGCGATCCGGCTGGGCCGCGTGCTGATCCGGCGGACCGTCTGGCGGCTGCGCAACCGGCTGATCATCGCCTACCTCTTCATCGCCCTGGTCCCCATCCTGCTCATCGTGCTGATGGGGGGCCTGACCACGTACTGGATCACCGGCCAGGTGGCGGGCTACCTGGTGAATGCGGAACTCAACCGCCGCGCGGCGGGACTGGTGGGCCCCGCCCGCAGGCTGGCGCGCACTCCCCCCGAGAGACGGGAGGCGATGGCCACGAGCATGCTCGCCTTCACCGCCACCGTATTTCCGGACCTCGACATCGTGGTGCGCGACGCCGCCGGCGAGCACATCTTCCCGCCCGACGCCAACTTGACCATCCCGCCGGCCGGTTGGGACGAGGCGCGCGGGGTGCTCCTGCGCAAGCGTCGCGTCTACATCTGGCTGCACGAAAAGACGCCGGATGTCGAGGTCGTGATGGCCTCCCCGCTCAGCCACGAATTCCTCAGCAACCTGGTCCCCGAACTGGGCAGCGTTTCGCTGGTAAACGGCATCCTGGAGCGGCTTGACGAATCCTTCGGCCCCAAACGCGACCGCATTCCCCCTCCCTACAACCTCTTCGACATCGTGGTGACGGGCTCCTACCCCATCCCCATGCAGATCTGGGAAGATCCCGGCGCCACCGAGGACGGTATTCTACTGGTCCAGACCCGCACCTCAGCGGTGTTGGGCCTGCTGTTCGGCCACAACGTCTTTCTCGAAAAAATGGAATGGGGCCAGTTGATACTGGTGGCCTTTCTGGTGCTCTCCGGCCTTTTCCTGGTGGTGGAGGTGATTTCGCTGTGGATCGGCATCTCCATCACGCGTAGCGTGACCGGCGCCGTCCACGAGCTTTATGAGGGCACGCGCCGCGTCATGGAAGGCGATTTCTCCCATCGCATTCCGGTACGCGGCGACGACCAGCTGGCTTCCCTGGGCGTTTCCTTCAATACCATGACCGCCAACCTGGAGAGGCTCATCGTGGTGGCCAAGGAAAAGGAGCGCCTGCAATCGGAGTTGGAGATCGCGCGCGAGGTCCAGAACCAGCTCTTTCCGAAGAAGATGCCGGACCTTCGCACGCTGCGCATCGCGGGGGCGTGCAACCCCGCCCGCATGGTCTCGGGCGATTACTACGACTTCATGCGCCTCTACGACTCCACCCTGGCTTTCGCCATCGGCGACGTGGCCGGCAAGGGCATCTCCGCGGCGCTGCTGATGGCCGCCATCCAGTCCACCATGCACACCCAGTTCACCACGGGCATCTCCGCCGCCACCACCGCGGGAGGCGGCGCCGCGCGCGCACACCTCTCCACGGCGCGGCTGGTGAGCGTTCTGAACAAGCAGTTGTACGCCAGCACTTCACCCGAGAAATACGCGACCTTCTTCCTGGCCCTCTACGACGACGACACCAACACCCTCACCTACACCAATGCCGGACACCTGCCGCCCATTCTCCTGAGCCGCGGCACGCCCGCCCAGTTGGACGTGAATGGGACGGTGGTGGGCGCCTTTCGCTTCAGCGAATACGAGGAGAGCCGCGTCCAGCTTCAACCCGGCGACCTGCTGGTGGGCTATACCGACGGCATTGTGGAACCGGAAAACGTATATGGCGAGATGTACGGCGAGAGGCGCCTGACGGACTTGCTGGTGAAGCACGCCGGGTGCGACAGCGACGAGATCATCGCCAAAGCCATGGAAGCGGTGCAGCAATGGACCGGAGGCGGCGAACTGCAGGACGATATGACCATGCTGGTGGCGCGCAGAATATGAAAGTGCTCACCGCAGCGCAGATGCGAGAGGTGGACCGCCGCACCATCGAAATGGGCATCCCCGGGCTGGTGCTGATGGAAAACGCCGGCCACCGGGTGGTGGAGCTGCTGGCCGAAAAATTCCCCCCGCTTTCCGATCAGCGCATTGCCATCCTGTGCGGCAAGGGGAACAACGGCGGAGATGGCTTCGTGGTGGCGCGCCAGCTATTCACGCGCTTCCGCCCGCGCGCCCTGGACGTGGTTCTGTTTGCCGCACCCGAGGATCTCAAAGGCGACGCGGCGGCGAACTACCGGATGCTCACCGTCTGCGGGTGCCCCTTGTGGCGCGATATCACGCCGGAAATTCGCCTGGCCACGATTGTGGTGGACGCGCTGCTCGGAACCGGCATCAATGGCCCCGCCAGCGGTCCCATGCTGGCTGCCATCGAGGAAATCGCCAAGGGTTTTCCACTGGCCAAAGTGGTGGCGGTGGACATTCCTTCGGGACTCCCCAGCGACGCTCCCGCCCCCATCGGCAGCCACGTTCGGGCCGACTACACCGTGACATTTACGGCGCCCAAACCGGCCGAGGTGCTTCCGCCCAACTGCGAATCGGCGGGCGAGCTGCGGGTGGGCCCCATAGGCAGCCCGCCGGACCTCTACGAAGCCGATGAAACCATCTACCTGTCACTGGCGGAGCGCGCCCAATTCCGGCAACTGCTGGCGCCGCGGGCGCGCAATGCGCATAAAGGCAGCTTCGGGCACGTACTGGTAGTGGGCGGGTCGAAGGGCAAGACCGGCGCGGCGGCCATGGCGGGCCTCTCCGCCCTGCGCGCCGGCGCGGGGCTGGTGACGGTGGCCTCGGCCGAATCCGCCATCCCCATCATTGCGGCTCACGCGGCCGAACTCATGACGGAGCCGCTCGAGGAAAACGCCGCGGGCGGCATCTCCCTCAACGGCTTCGACCGGCTCGAGAAGGTGGCGCAGAAGAAGAACGTGCTCGCCGTCGGACCGGGCTTGGGCACCCATCCGGAGATGGTAACCGCCGTACGGCGCATGGTGGAACG
>JAMCRM010000162.1:0-2170 GCA_023380575.1 Acidobacteriota bacterium
CGCCGCTTCCACCAGCACGGGGTCCAGGCGCTCCAGCGTGGCGTAGAGCGGCAGCACCATGAACGGCAGGAACGTGTATACCAGGCCGAGCAGCACCGCGCCGTCATTATAAAGAAGCGGCAGCGGTTCGCGAATCAGCCCGGCCCGTTGCAGAAGCGTGTTGATCAGCCCGGTATCCCGCAGCAGAAACAGCCAGGCATAGGTGCGCACCAGAAAACTGGTCCAGAAAGGCAGAATCACCAGTTGCAGATAGAGGTTCCTGCGCCGCCCGGAACGGGAAATGAAAAGCGCCAGGGGAAACGCCAGCACCAGGCAGATGAAGGTAGCAAGGCCGGCAATCCAGAACGACCGCAGCAGGATCCGCAGGTACAGCGGATCGGCGAGGCGCGCGTAATTCTCCCCTGTCCAGGGCAATCCGAGGCCGCCGTACGCTCCGCGCGTCAACAGGCTGTAGAACAGGACAATCAGAAACGGCGCGGCGAACAGGACCGCCATCCACAACCACGCCGGCGCCAGGAACCAGGAGCGGAGCCTACTCATGGAAACGCATCTCGTCGGCCGGATTCCAGCAGATATGGACGGCATCTCCGGCGCGGTATTGCGCGTTCTCGCGCGGCACTTCGACCACCGCGTCTTCGCCTGTCTCCAGCCGCGCCATCACCTGCACGCAATTGCCGAGAAACACCGAACCGGTGATGGAGGCGGAGCGCGACATCAGCCCGTCGTGAGAAGCCGAGCGCACAATCCTCATCGCTTCGGGGCGCACGCCCATGCCGCCGATCCAGTTCACGGCGCCCAGAAATCCGGCCACGAAGCGCGTGCGCGGGCACAGGTAGACCTCCTCCGGAGCGCCCACCTGTTCGATGCGACCGTTGTTCATGACGGCCACGCGGTCGGACATGGAGAGCGCCTCTTCCTGGTCGTGCGTGACCATCAGAAACGTGATGCCTACACGGCGCTCGATCTGCTTCAACTCGATCCGCATCTGCTTGCGCAGCTTGGGATCGAGCGCGGCCAGCGGCTCGTCCAGGAGCAGGACATCGGGTTCGAGCACCAGCGAACGGGCCAGCGCCACCCGCTGGCGCTCCCCGCCGGAAAGCTGGGCGGGGTACCGCGCCTCCTTGCCTCTGAGGCTGACGAGTTCCAGCACCGCCGCGACCCGCTTGGCGATGTCCCGCGCGCCCTTCCGCTTCAGCCCGAACTCCACGTTGCCCTGGGCCGTCAGGTGCGGAAACAGGGCATAGCTCTGAAAAACCGTGCTGACGTTTCGTTCGTACGGTTTACGGCGGTTGACGACAATGCCGTTGAGCAGCACTTCCCCGGAAGTCGGCTCCTCGAAACCGGCGATCAGCCGTAAGGTAGTCGTCTTGCCACAACCCGAGGGGCCTAGCAGCGAATAAAAGCCGCCCCGCGGAATGCTCAAAGAGATGCCGTCCACGGCCCGCTGCGAGGGATAGTGCCTGACCAGGTTGCGTAATTCCAGAATGGAATCCATTTTCAGTGAAGATGCGATGCTATCATGATAAGACATGTCGCAGGACACTCCCACAGTCGTGATCGTGGGCAGGCCAAACGTCGGGAAATCCACTCTTTTCAACCGCATTACCGGACAACGTCGAGCGATTGTCGGCGACGAACCCGGGATTACGCGTGACCGGATCCACGGGTCTGCCTCCTACCAGGGCCGCCATTTCGAGGTGATCGATACGGGCGGCATCGTCCCGGACGATGCCGAGTTTCTGCCCGCACAGGTGCTGAAACAGGCCCAGGTGGCGCTGGAGCGTGCCGCCCATATCATTCTCCTGGTGGATGGCCGCGCCGAGATTACCGCACCCGACCGGGACCTTGCCCGTATCCTCCTGCGGCTCGGGAAACCGGTCTCCATCGCCGTGAACAAAGTGGACACGCGGGAACACGAAAGCCTGGTGCACGATTTTTACGCGCTCGGAATCGAGCACGTGTTTCCGGTTTCCTCCGAACATGGAATCGGCGTGGACGCCCTGCTCGAACATGTCACCGCGAATTTTCCGGAAGCCGAGCCGGAGCCGGAAGCCGAATCCATCAAGGTCGCCATCATCGGGCGCCCGAACGTGGGCAAATCGACGTTGCTCAATGCTCTGACCGGCCAGGAACGCGCCATCGTCTCGCCCGTGGCCGGGACCACACGCGA
>JAMCRM010000162.1:2210-2622 GCA_023380575.1 Acidobacteriota bacterium
TCTTCGTCGATACCGCAGGCATCCGCCGCAAGGGCAAGACGAAGCTGATGGCGGAGAAACTGAGCGTGGTCATGGCGCGCAGGAACATCCGCATGGCGCACGTGGTGGTGCTGGTTCTGGATGCGACGGAAGGCGTGCTGGGGCTGGATGCCACCATCGCGGGCTATGCGCACGAAGGCGGGCGCGGCATCGTGATCTGCGTCAACAAATGGGACCAGATCGGCGAGGGCAAGAAGCGGGAATTCGAGAGGGGGATGCGGGACGAGTTCAAGTTTCTCGACTACGCTCCCGTGCTATTCATCTCGGCCAAAACCGGCGTAGGGGTGAAACCGCTGTTCAAACTGATCCGGGAAGTCTACGAATCGGCCTCCAGGCGCATCACCACCGGGGAAATGAACCGGTTTCTCGAATC
>JAMCRM010000163.1:0-580 GCA_023380575.1 Acidobacteriota bacterium
CGCTGAGAACCGCCGGAGTCCTGCGCCAGGCGCTGCCGCTGTTGGGCCAGCGCTTCTTCGTGCTCTACGGCGATTCCTACCTGCCCTGCGACTATGCCGCTGTCGAGCGCGCCTTTCTCGACTCCGCCCAATCCGGGCTGATGACGGTCTTCCGCAACCAGGGGCGCTGGGATACCAGCAACGTGGAATTCGCAAACGGGCGCATTCTCGCCTACGATAAAAAGGATCGTACGCCGCGCATGGGGCACATCGATTATGGCCTGGGGGCCTTTCAGGCGGCGGTATTCGAGCGGCTTCCGGTCGGCCAGGCCACGGATCTCGCGCGCGTCTACCAGGATCTGCTGGCGCGCGGCGAGTTGGCGGGCTGCGAAGTGCCCGAGCGGTTTTACGAAGTGGGCTCGTTTTCCGGAATCGAGGATTTGACGGAGTATTTGCGATGCCGAACCGATATACGCGCAGAAAACTGATCGCGGCCGCCGGAGGTTTAGGGGCCGCGGCTTTTGTGCCGCCGAAGCGCCGGCCAAACATTCTGGTCATTCTTCCGGACCAGCACCGCGCCCAGGCACTGGGCTGCATGGGC
>JAMCRM010000163.1:644-2683 GCA_023380575.1 Acidobacteriota bacterium
AAGCGAGGGCGTGATCTTCCGCAACACCATCGCTAATAGCGCGGTATGCTGCCCGGCGCGCGCGGTGCTGCTCACCGGCGAGTATTGCCATCGCAACGGCATGACGGCCAACGACCTCCGCTTACGGGAAAACAGCGTCTCCATCGCCAAGGTGCTGCGGCAGGAAGGCTACCGGACCGGGTTCATCGGCAAATGGCATCTGGATGGCGGGCCGCGCCTGCCCGGCTTCGTGCCTCCCGGACCGCGGCGCCAGGGTTATGAATTTTGGGCCGCCCACGAATGCCACCATTCTTACTTCAAGACCCATTACTTCCGCGACACGCCGGTGCCCATTCCGGTCCGCAAATACGAGCCCGAGGCGTGGGTGGACGTCGGCCTCGAATTTCTGGAAGCCAGCCGCAAGGATAAGCGGCCCTTCGCCCTTTCCATCTACATGAGCCCGCCGCACGATCCCTACATCGCCCCCGAAAATTACATGAAGATGTACGACCCGGCGAAAATCGCCATGCGGCCGAACTGGAAAGCGGGGGACAGGGTACCGGGCCGCAAGGAGATCGCGGCCTATTATGCGGCCGTAACCGCCATCGACGATCAGGTGGCCCGCCTCATGAAAGCCCTCGACGATTTCGGCATGGCCGAGGACACCATCGTGCTGTTCGCTTCGGACCACGGCGACATGCTGGGCTCGCAGGGCACGCTGGCCAAGCGCAAGCCGTGGGAGGAATCGATTCACGTGCCCGGCATCATCCGCTATCCGCGCTACGTGAAACCCGGGCGCAGCGAAGACGGCCTGTTTTGCCACATCGCCATCCCGCCCACCCTGCTGGGCCTCTGCGGCGCGCCCATTCCGAAGCAAATGCAGGGGACGAACCTGTCTCAGTTGGTCCTGGGCAAGTCGCACACGGCCCCGTCTTCCGCTTTCCTGCAGATCTTCGGCCCGTTCCAGGGCGACCGCACCGTAGCCGGCTGGCGTGGCGTGCGAACCCAACGCTACACCTACGCCCGCTTCCGCGAGAAGCCGTGGGTGCTCTACGACCTGAAGGAAGACCCTTACGAACAGCACAATTTGGTAGAAGACCACGCCGCCGCATCGCTCCTTAAGGAGATGGACGGCGAGGTGGACCGCTGGATGAAGCGCACCGGCGATTCCTGGAACTACGACTGGACCGAGTTAGTTGAGGATGATGCCCGGCTGTATAAGGACCGCACCTACTACTCGGTCGAGGAGTATCTGAAGGCGACGAAATAACCGCTCCCTCACTGTCGCGGCTCGGCCGGTTACGGAGCCCCGACCGTGAGGGAGGGGTAGCTCACCTCGTCTGAATCGCCATCAACCGCCCTACTTCCTTTTTCAGAGGGGGCACCGCCTTGCCGAAGATCATTTTGTAGGCCGCGCAGAAGTAATCGAGATCTTCGAAGCGCCGGTTGCGGGCGTAGCGCTCCTTGGGGCAGCCCCCGTGGCAGATCGCTTGGTATTCGCAAACCTGGCAGTCGGGGTGCGCGATGGTCTTATTGGCCGCGAACTGGAAACGCCGGGCGCGGCGCGCCAGTTCGGGCCAGGAATCCAGCTCGACGTTGCCCAGCTTCCAGCTCTTCTCCACGAAGAAATCGCAGGGGTAGACGTCGCCGTTGTACTCCACCACGACGTAGCTGTCACAGGTTTCGAGCATGGTGCAGGCGCTGGGCCTTTGCCCGCTGAGCGCTTCGGCAATGTTTTCAAATGTCCGGATGGAGATGCGGCGGCGGTCCGGCCACCAGACGTCGAAGGTCTCGCACAAAAAACGGCCGTACTGCTCCGGGGTGATGGTAAACGGCCGCGGGTTGCCGGCTTCGTCGAATTCCGCCAGCGGGATGTACTGGATGAAATTGATCCCCAGCGACCGGAAGAAGCGGTAAATCTCCTTGGGCTTATCCACGTTGGCCTGGCTCAGCACGCACAGGGCGTTGAACTCTACGCCGCCTTTTTTGAGGCATTCGATGCCGTCCATGACCTTGCGCCAAGTGCCCGCCCCGCCTTTGTTCAGTCGGTAGAGGTCGTG
>JAMCRM010000164.1 GCA_023380575.1 Acidobacteriota bacterium
ATGGAGCGGGGCGGATGCATCGTTGCGACATTCAACCATTCCTGGAATTGCGCAACCGTGGCATTGTTTTTCGCGAGATTCCAGGCCAAGTGAGCAAAATCGCTCGGAGAGGATTTCGGAATCCCCATAACGAGTCCAGCGGCAATTCTGAAGGTTCTGCCGCGAATTGGGCAATGGCAAATCTGATATCCGTGTGCCAATTATGGTGCAGTGATGTGGCGGGCGCTCGCGCCACGTACGATTCGGCACCGGGTGGCGTGCCAACGGAATCCGGGCACGGGCAAGGTGCTCGAACTGTTCCTGAGGCACAACTGAAACCGGGGCGCGAGTCCGCACGCCTGCACGGGCGTGCGGGAAGCGCGCGCGCCGTGGATGGCGGCCTGCATCAGTACCTCAGTGCATGTCTAGTCGCGACGGACCACGTCGGCGCCGGGAATTCCACGTGGGCGTGCATTCGAAGACTGCACCGCTGCCGCGCTCACATCGCCGCCCGTCGCGCCCGAGAGCGTAGCCCCAACGCGTGTTACCGGTCCGGAATCAGCGGTAGTCGTCCAGCCACGCCTCGTCCGGCGGAAAGTGGGCCGCCGGATCGACGCCCAGCCCACGTAGAATCTCCCGCGCCTGGTCCTGCTCTGCTTCCAGTTGCGATCGTGCCGGCCGGCCCGCGGTGCGCGCCGGAGCGTCCCGCACATCTCCATATAGGGGATTCCGAAATCCTCTCCGAGCGATTTTGCTCACTTGGCCTGGAATCTCGCGAAAAACAATGCCACGGTTGCGCAATTCCAGGAATGGTTGAATGTCGCAACGATGCATCCGCCCCGCTCCATTCGTTACCAATCCCACAGTCGCCTTTGTCCCGCCAGCCTGTTCGTCTTCTTCTATACAAAGAATAAAAGGCCCGAATCCCTATAATCCTTGATGGTATTTCACTATCAACCAAACCGGGCGGGGAGGCTTTTTACATGACGAACGAACGTGAGGTGGTCGTGCTGAGCGGTGTTCGCACCGCGATCGGCAGGTACGGCGGCAGCCTGAAAGACAAACCCCTCAGCGACCTGAGCGCGCTGGTGGTGAAAGAGGCGGTGGCCCGCGCCGGCGTGAAACCAGCTGACGTGGGGCACGTAGTGTTCGGCAACGTGATCCACACCGAGCCGAAGGATATGTATTTGGGCAGGGTGGCCGCGATAAAGGCCGGCTTGCCGGTGGAGACGCCGGCATTCAACACCAACAGGCTGTGCGGCAGCGGCATGCAGGCCATCGTGTCGGCCGCGCAAGTCATCCGCCTGGGCGAAGCGGACGTGGCGGTGGCGGGCGGCGCCGAGAGCATGAGCCGAGGGCCTTACTGGATGCCTTCCATGCGCTGGGGTGCGCGCATGAACGACGCGCAGGTGCTCGACGCCATGGTGGGGGCGCTGACCGATCCTTTCGACGGCGTGCACATGGCCCTGACTTGCGAAGACCTGGCGAAGAAGTACGGCGTGAGCCGCGAGGAACAGATCGTCCCGGTAGAGGTGAAGGCCAAGGGCGCGACGACCTTCTTCGATACCGACGAGCATCCGCGCGCGGACGTCACCAGGGAAGGCCTGGCCAAGCTCAAGCCGGTCTTCGACAAGAACGGGCAGGTCACCGCCGGAAACGCGGCCGGTATCAACGATGCTGCCTCCGCGGTGGTGCTGGCGGACCGTAACACCGCCGAAGAGCGCGGCCTGAAGCCCCTGGCGCGGCTGGTGGCCTATTCCTACGCGGGCGTAGAACCCAGGTACATGGGCATCGGCCCCGTGCCGGCGGTGCGGGCGGTGCTTGCCAAAGCCGGGCTGACGCTGAATGACATGGACCTGATAGAACTCAACGAGGCTTTTGCTGCCCAATCCGTGGCGGTCATCCGCCAACTGGGCCTGCCGGAGGAGAAAACCAACCCGAACGGAGGAGCGGTGGCCCTGGGACATCCCGTCGGGGCGAGCGGCAACATCCTGGCCGTGAAAGCCATCTACGAACTGCAGCGTACCGGGATGCGCTATGCTCTGGTAACCATGTGCATCGGCGGCGGGCAGGGCATCGCGGCGATCTTCGAGCGTATATAGCCCGGCATCGGGTGCGCTCGGGGGGGAAGTCATGGCGCAACTCGAAGGCCAGGTGGCGCGAGTGACCGGTGCGGCGCAGGGGATCGGCAAAGCCATCGCCCTGGAACTGGCTTGCCGCGGCGCGGCAGTGCCGGTGAACTGCAGGACCAGAAGAGACCGGGCCGAAGAACTGGCGGAGGAGATCCGCAAGACGGGCGTGCCGGGCATGGCCGTCCCGGGCAACGTCGCGATTCCCGAGGAGGCGTGCGCGGTTGTGGAAACCGTAACCGGCGCCTGGAAACGGCTCGACATTCTGGTGAACAACGCCGGCTTCACGCGGGACAGGTCCCTGCGCAAACTCGCCGGCGATGAATGGTCCGACGTCATCAAGGTGAACTTGAACGGCACCTTTTATACCACCCGGGCGGCCATCCCCGTGATGAAGGAGCAGCGTTATGGCCGCGTCATCAACATCACTTCCTTGGTGGATCAAGACGGTGGGTTCGGCCATTTTCGCGCCGGCGCCGGCAAGGGCGGGGTGGTCGCCTTCATCAGGAGTTACATGTAGCCGCGCACGGCCGTACCCGGAGTGGCCGGAGCAGGAAAGATGGGCCGGAACAAAGTCAGCATCAGAAAATACGAGAACCGGCGTTTGTACGACTGTTCCCACAGCCGGTACGTGAACCTGGACGAGATCGCGCACATGGTTCGGGT
>JAMCRM010000165.1:0-2940 GCA_023380575.1 Acidobacteriota bacterium
CGAAAATGCCGGCGGATTGGCAAGACCGCCGTCGAGTTCATCACCAACGAAGTGTTGCCGGTGGCCGATAAAATCGAGGCCAAGGACTTCGCGGTGATGCGGGGCCTGCTTCGCAAAGCCGGTGAACTCGGGCTCATGGGAGTGGACATTCCCGAGGCGTACGGCGGGCTGGAAATGGATAAGGTGACCTCTGCGCTCATCGCGGAATCCATCAGCAAGCTGGCCAGTTTCTCGGTGGCGTTCACAGCCCACGTGGGAATCGGAACGCTGCCCATCGTCTGGTACGGGACCGAGGCGCAGAAGCAGAAGTACCTGCCCAAGCTGGCCACCGGCGAATGGATCGCCGCCTATGCGCTTTCGGAATCCTCGTCCGGTTCGGATGCCCTCAATTGCCGCACCCGCGCCGTGCTGTCCGAAGACGGACGGCACTGGGTTTTGAACGGCGAAAAGATGTGGATCACCAACAGCGGCTTCGCCGATCTCTTTACGGTCTTCGCCAAGGTGGACGGCGAGAAGTTCACGGCCTTCCTGATTGAGCGCAACACGCCCGGGCTGACCATCGGCGCTGAAGAACACAAGCTCGGCATCAGGGGTTCGTCTACCTGCGCGCTGATCCTCGCCGACTGCAAGGTCCCGGCTGAGAACCTGCTGGGCGAGGTGGGCAAGGGCCACCACATCGCGTTCAACATCCTGAACATCGGGCGGTTTAAGCTGGGCGCCGCCTGCGTGGGCGGAGCGCGCAACGGCTTGCAGGACGCCGTGCAGTACGCCAAGGAGCGCAAAGCTTTCGGCAAATCCATCTGCGAGTTCGGGCTGATCCAGGAAAAGCTGGCGGAGTGCGCCACCGGGATTTACGCGGGCGAATCGCTGGCCTATCGCACCATCGGGATGATCGACCAGGCCTTGGCCGATGTGGATCACTCGGCCGATGGCGCTTCGCGCGAGATCCAGAAGCGCATTGAGGAGTACGCCGTAGAGTGCTCCATCCTGAAGGTGTGGGGCTCCGAGATGCTGGACATGGTGGTGGACCACGTGGTGCAAATCTATGCCGGCTACGGGTACGTGGAAGAATACCCTGCCGAGCGCGCCTACCGCGATTCGCGCATCAACCGCATCTTCGAAGGCACCAACGAGATCAATCGCCTGATCATCACGGGATGGCTCATGAAGCGGGCCATGAGCGGGCAGTTGCCGCTGCTCGGGGCCATCAAGCAGCTCATGAACGAAGTGCTGTCCGGTCCGGGAACCAGCGAGGAGCGCGAGGGGCCGCTGGCGGCCGAGCGCAAGATGCTCGCCAGCGCCAAGAAGCTGTCCCTGTTCGCGGCCGGAGCGGCGTCCCAGAAGTACATGCAGAACCTGGTGGACGAGCAGGAAGTAGTGGGCGCGCTTGCCGATTGCATCATGGAAGTTTATGCCATGGAATCCTGCATCCTGCGGGCGGAAAAATTGATCGCAAACAAGGGCGAAGCGGCCGCGGCCCAGGCCATCGCGATGACCCGGTACTATGGGGCGAAGGCCATAGAGATCATCGAGGCCTCGGCACGGAAGGTGATTGCGGCGGTAGCGGAGGGAGACATGCTGCGTACGCAGATGGCCATCCTGCGCAGGCTGGGGAAATACGAGCCGGCTAATACCGTTGCGTTGGGCCGCCGCATCGCCCAGCATGTGGTGGCAGCGGGACGTTACTCGCTATAGCCGCCATGCCGGCCAGGAGACCGGCCGGGTAATGCCCCCGCCCGCGCCGGTCGCCCTGGCATGCTATGGAGAAGCCATATGCCTGATCCCCATACGGCACTTCACCCCAATCTGACGGGCCGCGTCGCCGTAGTGACCGGAGCCAGTCGCGGTATTGGCCAGGCGCTGGCCATCCGGTTGGCGCGGGAAGGCGCGGACGTGACCGTCGCCGCCAAAACAGAGCGGTCCACCGAGCGTTTGCCCGGCAGCATCTATGAAACCGCTCAGTCCATCGAGCGGTTGGGGCGCCGCGCTTTGCCCGTCCCCACCGACGTGCGCGACGAAGACGCCATACGCAACATGATCGAGCGCACCGTCGCGGAGTTTGACCGGCTGGACATTCTGGTAAACAACGCGGGCGCGATCTGGATCCAGAGCATTTTGGAAACGCCGCCCAAACGTTTCGATCTGATGATGGGGGTCAACGTCAGGGCGGCCTACATCGCCTGCTACTACGCGCTTCCGCACATGGTCAAACAGCGCTGGGGTCACGTGCTCAACATGTGCCCCCGGCTTTCCGGCGAGCCCTCTCCGGGGAAGGTCGCTTATACTATTTCCAAACTCGGCATGGCGCGCCTGGCCATCGGCCTGGCGGCCGAGCATGTCGACGACAACGTTGCGGCCAACACGCTGTGGCCTCGCACCATCATCGAAAGCCAGGCCTCCGTCAACTGGAAGATGGCGGACCGCTCGCAATGGCGCACCCCGGAGATCGTGTGCGATGCTTCCTGCGCAATTTTCTCCCGGGAGCCCTGCACCGGGACCGGGCGGCAGTGGATCGATGAGGACGTCCTGCGCGAGTTTGCCGGCATTACCGACTTCGACCATTACTGGTGCGAAGGCCGACCGCCCGCGCAGCCGGTCTATATCGACAAATGGTGAATGTCCGCGATCACCTATGACGAGCGGCGGCCTCAGCCTTGCGAATGGCCTTTTCCCGGAGATCCCAGGACTCCAGCGCCTTCCGAGTGCCCTGCCGGGCCATGCTGGTGCTCAGCCGCCGCTCCGCTTCGTCAAAAATTTCTTCCGCGTCCAGTCTGGCGTTGTAGGCTTCGTTATCGGCTTCCCTGACGTGTTGCGCCACAATCTTGATTCGGGGATCGATCTCTTGCGCCTCTGTATGTGCGGTTTCATACAACTTACGCGCGGGCATGTCTCCATTTACGGACTCTTCCAATTCCAGCTCGCGATACGCCTTTTTCAGAT
>JAMCRM010000165.1:2950-5527 GCA_023380575.1 Acidobacteriota bacterium
TGTTGATCCCGACCGTGCGCAGCAGCGTGCTCTTTCCGGACATGTTCGACCCGCTTACCACCAGCACGCGGAACGCCTTTTTCAGATCCTCGCTCCAGGCGGCCTTGACGGCTTTCTCCAACCGGTCGAACGCTTCCGTCGCCGCGTCGGCGGCTTTACGCACGCGCCGTTTCTCCGTAAGCCAGCGCCACACAGACCAGTCCCCGGCCTCTATCATGATCGCCCTGGCCTGTTCAACGGGAATGAGTTTCTGCATAAGATCCAGCCTATGCGAGGGCGAGTAAGATGTCCAGATATGAGTTACTGAGAATCCTGAATCCATGTTGGCCGGGATACCGGACCGGAGTAACATGAAGCGGGAACCGCAATGAATTCCATGCCGCAGACGCGCCTGGATTTCGATTTCATCGTGATCGGATCGGGCTTCGGGGGCAGTGTGGCGGCGCACCGTCTCACCGAAAAGGGCTACCGGGTGGCGGTGATGGAAATGGGCCGGCGCTGGACGCCGGAAAACCTGCCCCGTACAAATTGGCCGTTCTGGCGCTGGATCTGGCGCCCGCGGCTCGCCCTGCGGGGGTTCTTCAATATCAAACTGTTCCGGCACGTTTTGATTCTCCACGGGTGCGCCGTGGGAGGCGGTTCCATTACCTACGCCAATACGTTGTTGGTCCCGAACGATTCCATTTGGGAGAAAGGTTCATGGGCCGGCCTGGCGCCGTGGAAAGCGGAGATGCCGGGCCACTATGAAACGGCCGCCCGCATGCTCGGCATCACCGACAATCGCATCCTGGGGCCAGCGGATGAAATCCTCAGAAAGGCCGCCGAAGCGGCCGGGGTAGGCCATACCTTCTATCGCACCAGGGTGGCTGTCTTCGAGCCGCCGGAAGGGGAAGCCGGGGGGAAGACATATCCCGATCCGTATTTCGGCGGCGAAGGGCCGGACCGGGCCACCTGCATCGCCTGCGGCGGGTGCATGATGGGCTGCCGCTACAACGCCAAGAATACCCTGGACAAGAACTACCTGTATTTCGCCGTGAAGCATGGGGCGCGCGTCTTTGCCGAAACGAGAGTGACCGGCGTATCGCCCTTGGGCGGGCAGCCGGACGGCAGCCGGGGATACGAAGTGCGAACCGTGAAATCGACGGCATGGATTCGCCGGAAGCGCCGCCGCTTCACGTGCCGCGGCGTGGTTTTCGCCTGCTCCGCGCTGGGCACCATGGACCTGTTGTTCCGCCTGAAGGAAAAGGGGGCGCTGCCGGCCATCAGCGACCAGCTTGGTAATCGCGTGCGCACCAACGCCGAGTCGCTGATCGGCGTGCGAATCCCGGGCAGCCGGGAAGACCTGTCGAAAGGCATCGCCATCGGCTCCGGCATTTACATTGATGACTATACCCACATCGAGGCGACGCGCTATCCCGCCGGCGCAGACGTGATGGGGCTGCTGGCCACCATGTTGACCGGAGGACGGCCCGGCTGGACGCGCATCCTGCTCTGGTTGAAAAATGTGGCAGGCTCGCTGCTGCGCCATCCCTTCCGCACCATCAAGAGCCTGCACCCGTTCGGCTGGGCCCGTGAGTCGCTGATCCTGCTGTGCATGCAAACGCTCGACGGTCACATCGATATGCGCCTGGCCAGACCCTGGTATTGGCCCTTCAGAAAAGTTCTTGTCAGCCGCGGGCGGCGAGTCCCCACCTACATCCCCCAAGCCAACGAGTTCGCGCGTAAAACTGCGGCGCTGGTTGGCGGCACCGCTATGAGCATGGTGACGGAAATCCTTTTCAACATCCCCGGCACGGCGCACATTCTGGGCGGATGCCCCATGGCGGCATCCCCCGGCCGCGGCGTGGTGGACCGCCGGAACCGCGTCTTCGGGTACAAAAATATGTACGTCTGCGACGGCTCTGTAATCGCGGCCAATCTGGGCGTGAATCCGAGCCTGACCATTACCGCACTCACCGAGCGCGCCATGAGCTACCTTCCCCCCGCGGATGAGGCGGATTGGAACGGCACGCCCGAAGAGCGGCGTTCCTGATGGTTCCGCCTGTCTTGCTTTGGCGAAGCCGATCACCAAGAACGTATACTGAGTTCTTATGCAGCTTTCTTATGCAGCGCCGCTTCCGACTTGCATCACCCCTGATTCTCGCCCTGGCCTTCTGCGCCAGCGCCCTGGCCCAGCCGGCTTTCCATCTCAAGGCCGGCGACCGTGTCGTTTTCTATGGCGATAGCATTACCGATCAGCGCCTCTATACCACTTTCGTCGAGACCTACGTCGTGACCCGCTTTCCCGCCATGCCGGTGGATTTCGTGCATTCGGGCTGGGGCGGCGACCGCGTGAGCGGAGGCATCGGCGGCCCCATCGACCTGCGCCTCAACCGCGACGTGCTGCCCTATAAGCCCACCGTGATCACCATCATGCTGGGGATGAACGACGGCAGCTATCGCCCGTTCGACCAGGGAATATTCGATCAGTACGCGAACGGTTACCGCGGCATCGTCCAGAACCTGAAGAAGGCCCTGCCGGAAGCGCGCATCACGGTGATTCAGCCCTCCCCGTTCGATGATGTGACGCGCCCGCCG
>JAMCRM010000166.1 GCA_023380575.1 Acidobacteriota bacterium
TTTCTCAACAGCGGCGCTGGATGTGCTGCGCGCCAAAAAGAATCTGCGGCTGGTGAAAGTGGCGGCAGCCGAGCCCGGGCTGGTGGTGAAGGCGATTACGGGCGGCTACCTGGCGCAGACGCCCGACACACTCGGATTCGACCGCGCCTCCGCTGTGGTGAAAACCAAACGCGCCCCTGACGAAGAGGAGTGGCGCGCCCTCGCCTTCGCGTGGATTGTGGCCAAGCACGTCAAATCGAACGCCATCGTGTTTGCGCGTGCCGGACAGGTGGTCGGGGTCGGGGCGGGGCAGATGAGCCGCGTCGATTCGGTGAAGATCGCCGCCATGAAAGCGGTGCTGCCTTTAGCGGGCACGGTAGTGGGCTCCGACGCGTTCTTTCCGTTTCCGGACGGCGTGGAAGAGGCCGCGCGCGACGGCGCCACGGCCATCATCCAACCCGGCGGCTCGGTGCGCGATGCGGAAGTGATCGAAGCCGCGGACCGCTTAGGCCTGGCGATGGTGTTCACCGGCGCCCGGCATTTCCGGCACTAATCTTCGTCTTTGGAAAACGTGCGCCGGTAGTGCTTGCGTTGCTGGTAGCTGCGCGCCAGTTCCAGATACACCCCGAGATCGCGGTCCAGATCCGACTGCGTGCCGTCGAAATAGAAATTGCGGATGGGAATGCCGCCGAGATCGCGGCTGATGCGCGGATAGATCGCCTCGCTGACAATCCCGTTCATGCAGGTGAAAGGGCTGATGTCGATAATGCCGTCCGCGCCCTTCCTGGCGAGGTAGACCACCTTGCCGACATTGAGCACCATCTCGCCCAGCGCGCCTTCGCGCGGAAGATACGGGCGCGCGCACTCCAGGATCTCGTAAATATCGGGCTCCTCGTACCCGGTGAAGTCGTGCTTGAACGGTTCCAGCAGCACGTGTTCATCGTGCTTCTGCACCATTTTGCGGATCCAGGCGCCGAGCGCCTCGAGCGATACGATGCGCCCGTGCAGTTTCAGCTTGCGGAACTGCTCGCTGGTGGTGTACCAGACCCATTCGATGATGTCGCTCAGCCACGCTTCCGCGCCGTAGCTCTCCAGCCGCCGGATGAGGTCTTCGTTGGAAAACGTGTTCAACCGGCAGAAGATTTCCCCGACGACGCCGATCAGCGGGGTGGAGCGGTCGCGCCGCACCGGGACGCGGCGGAAACGGTCGCGTGATCGCACCAGGCTGGCACGCATGGCCTTGAGTTGTGTTGGAGGATCGGTCGGCGTGCCCTCGATGGTGCGGCAAAGATCATCCAGGCAGTCGTCGTAGACGCTTTCGGCATCGCCCTTGTACGACTCGAACGGACGGTAGTGCAGCAGGCATTTCTGCAGAATGTCGGCGGAAAGCAGCGCGCGCCACCCGGTGCGCACGAACTGCGTGGCGTGATCGCCGAGACCGGCGTAGGAGTTCTTGCTGGTGGGCGACAGGATGGGTACGTGCCTGTATCCGTTGGCGTCGAGCACGTGGCGCAGATACGGGGCATACTGGCCGAAGCGGCAGGGACCGTCGGCGGTCGGCATGAACAGCACCGTGCGGGAGACGTCTGTGCCCGGGTTTTCCAGCAAACGCATGAAATCCCCCACGGTCACCTTAGCCGGATAGCACTCGTCGCCGGAGGTGTAGCGCGCCCCGAGTTCGCGCGTGCGATAGTCCGATGGTGGCGTGGGCGCGGCATCCAGACCGATGGCGCGAAAGGCGGCGGCAAACGCCCGCGCACTGCCGCTGGCCATTGGGGGAATGTAAATCTTCTTTCCTTCTAATGTATGCTGCTGGCCGAGAATACTTTCGGTTTCGCTTCGCTCGGCGACGGTGCCTTGTAGCATCGCAGGATTCCTTTACTGTCCAGGTACGCTTCGCAGCGGGTCATGTAGCCGGCATCGTTGCCGTGACCGTCGAATTGCAGCACGAGCAGCGGCGCCCCGGCCGCATCGCGCGTGAAGTGCTTGATATAGGAATCGGGTCCGCACTTGAAATTGGAGATGTACACCAGGTGCAGGTTGGGCCGGGAGGCGGCCAGCCGTGCCGCTTCCAGAATGCGGCGTCCGGACACCCAGTACATCCCCTCGCTGCCCGCCGCTTCGCGGCCGCTCGCCACAAAGTCCAGCGGGATCACGTTGGCGCCGTAGCGGTGCCGCAGCTTGCGGGGAATATCGCAGTTCACGTTGCGGTCGTAGATGTTATAGCCGCGGCCCACCAGGATCAGCCCGGGCTCGCCGGTTTCCTCCAGCGTGGACAGCGCACGCGCGCCGGCTTCCGCCAGTTTTCGGGAGAACTCCCGCTGCGCTGCGTAAGCGGCATCCACGGCGCGGTCGCTCTCGCGCCGGCTGACGCCGAGTTTGCGCACGGTCTCGGCCAGGGCCTGCTTGATCCGTTCCGGGCCCAACTGGAAATGAAGCGTAGGAATCAGGAACTGTGCGGCGTAGCGCTCCAGTCTCGGCGCGGTGCGCAGCACGAATGGCAGCGTCTGGTTCCAGGGACAGTAATGCGAGGCGGAGTCGTCGCCCTCGGCGGTTTCCGAATCGATAATGTTCGGAACCAGAACGTAATCCACCTTGGCTTCCTCAAACAGCGCCAGGGCGTGCCCGTGGGCCAGTTGCACCGGGAAGCACGGCTGGGCGACGGCCATCTCCACGCCTGCTGAGGCAATACGCGGATCGGTTGCGGGCGAAAGCACGCAGGTGAGGCCCAACTCGGTCAGGTAGCGGTGCCAGAACGGGTATCGCTCGAAGGTGGACATGGCGTTGAGCAGCCCGATTTTGAAGCCGCTCTTCGCGGTGCCCTGGTTGCATTCTGCCACCAGCTTTTCGCGCAGCGCGAACAGGTCGTCGATAACCGGCTTGCGGCCGGTGGCGGAGGGCTTCCGGAATTTATCCGAGCACTTGTCGCCCCAGTAACTCTTCAGGCCCTCGATGGTGAATTCCTTGATATCGCAGAGATTGGAGCAGGCCTTGCACACGAAGTCGCGCGTGGACATCTTCAGGTTGTGCAGATCGTAGCCGCGGAAACGTGTCTTACCGCCGGTGGCCTGATGCCATTGCCGCGCAATCAGCGCCATGCCGATGGCGCCCATCACGCCGTTGTAGGGCGGCACCGTGATCTTCTTGCCCAGGATATCGGCGAAGGCCGCGGTTACCGCGTCATTGTAAGCCGTGCCGCCCTGGAAATAAATCACGTTGCCGATGCGTCGCCCCCGCACCACGCGGTTCAGATAGTTCAGCGCGATGGAGTAGGCCAGGCCGGCGAGGATATTCGGAACGCTCTCGGCCTTGTGCAGCCAGCCCGTCACATCGCGCTCCATGAATACCGTGCAGCGCTCCCCCAGGCGCGTGGGAGCGGGCGCCGAAAGCGCCAGCCGGGCGAATTCGCCCTTGATGCTGATGCCAAGCTTTTCGGCCTGCTCTTCGAGAAACGAACCAGTGCCCGCCGCGCAGGCCTCGTTCATGGCGAAATCCACCACCACGCCGTTTTCGATGGAGATGAACTTCGAATCCTGGCCGCCGATCTCGAAAATGGTGTCCACGGGCTCGCCGCCGAGCGTGGTGCTGATGTGCCAGGCGCCGGTTTTGTGCGCGGTGATTTCGTCGTTCACCACGTCGGCGCCTGCGAATTCGGCGATCAGTTCGCGTCCCGATCCGGTCGTGCCCACGCCCCGTATCTCCAGCCGGTCGCCCCACAGCCGCTTGACTTCCGAGAGCCCTTCCTGCACCGCTTCAATGGGGCGCCCGGCGGTGCGCAGATATACGTCGTGAATCACCGCGCCCATGTCGTCGATCACCACTACATTGGTGGAGACGGAGCCGATATCCAGGCCGAGGTAGGCGGGAATGGGATCGTCGCCGGCCGGCGGAAAATATTGCGCCACCCGGTCGCGCAGCAGAACCACGTTGCTCATGCTGAGCGGCTGCGTATCCAGCGTGCGTTCCTCAACTTCGTGTTGCGCCAGCCGGTGAATTTCGAAGAACGTGCGCTTCCGGGTCTCGTTGGCTTCCAGAATGGCGGCGCCGATGGCTCCGCACCAGGAATGCTGTTCGGGAACAAACAGGCCCTCGGGACCCAGACCGAACGCCTCGCGGACGGCGTTGGTCACGCCCTCGTTGAGGGCCACCGCGCCGATGAGCACCACCGGCGGTTCCGGCTTGCGGCCCTTGACGATGCTGCTCTTGAAATTGCGGGCGACGGCATCGCACAGGCCGCGCAGAATTTCCTCTGGTGCGTACCCCTTCTGCTGCGCGTGGATCATGTCGCTCTTGGCGAACACCGAGCAGCGGCCGGCAATGCGGGCGGCGCAAGTGGCGGTGCACACCAGCTTTCCGACTTCCTCCACCGAGTAGCGCATGCGCACCGCCTGCTGGTCCAGAAAGGACCCGGTGCCCGCGGCGCACTCGCTGCTGCGGTCGTAATCGACGATGTTGCCGTCTTCCAGGCGAAGATATTTCGAACTCTCACCGCCGATTTCGAATACGGTTTTTACCTGGGGATAGAATCCGCCCATCATGCGGGCGATGGCCTTGAACTCGTTTTCGAAATACAGGCCGAGAATCCTGGCGATGGCGCGGCCGCCGGAGCCGGTGACCCGGATGCCTTCGATCAGCGACTCGGGAACATGATCGTAGAGGTCCTGCAGGAGGTCGTACGTGGACTGGATGGGGCTGCCCTGAATGCGGCGGTAGTCGGAAAGCACGAGCGGCAGTTGCTTTCCCTCCGGCGCCGTCCATTCGCCCAGGCGGAAGGACGGGTTGCCGGCGCATAGCGTTTGCAGCGCACCCCGATCCTCCACGCGGCCAAGGGCAGCCAGTTTCACACTGATGGCGCCGATGTCGAGTCCGATGTTGATGCCCATAGGCCTGCCTGAACGATCATGATACGGAATTCCGGGTCCGAATGAATCGGCCTTGGGGCGAATGGGGGAATCGGGGGGCTGTATGGCGTTTGGGGCCGTTGAACGGTTGGGTCAGTTAGCCAGCACGGCTCCCTGCGCCGGACCGAGTGTAACGGTCCTTACATAGGAGCCGTCCGGGCGGCGGTAGGCATGATCGAGTTGCACCGTAACGGGTTTCGCCCACGGCTCGTTAACCAGCGCGATGCCGCCGGTGAAATCGCGGCGAATCACGCCGCTCCAGTCGTAGCGCGGCGCCAGGGCATTACCGAGATTGCTGTCCAGGACGGGCCACCACTGGTCGGGCGTGACCAGGCCCAGCAGTCCGTCGGCCAGGGCATCGTCGCCGTCGTTGAATAACAGGTACGATGCCACCGCATATTCCATGCCCCTTTGCACGTCGCCGCCGCCGCCGCCGATGCCGTCCAGGACGATGCGCCGCCCGAGGGCGTTGATGGCATCGCAATACTCAAGCAGGCTGCGGTAAGAAAACCGGCCGCGTCCGCCTTGCAGGTTGGGATCGTTGACGCCGTGCTCGATGTTGATGTAGTCTGCCGCGAATATCTGGCGCCGCACGTACGGGTTGTCGAGGCGGGCCGTGTCTCCAGCGAACCAGATGGCGTTGTGGCCGATTTCAACCCCTGGAAATTCCGCACGGACCTTTTCCATGAATTCGGCCATGTAGCGTCGCCAGTCGTCGATGATCATCGGCGCGCCGGTAGTGTAGTCCAGCGGGACGACCGTGCGCCCCTGGCCGTCGCTGACGCGCCATTCCATGTTCACGTCGTCAATCCACAGGCCGCGGTAATTGCCCTGGGCCATTTGTTGCCGGGCGCTGTCGATCCACCACGCGCGGAAATCCGGGTTGGAAACGTCGGCCGCGTACTGCGGGCAGATGTTGCGTACCGGTTCGCAGCCCCAGGGGATGTACAGGGGGTGCCCCTCGGGATCTCTCATGATCCATTCGGGGTGGAGTCCCACCACGTCATACCCCAAGGTGAATCTGTCGCGATAAACGGCATAGGCATCGATGTATACCAAACCGTTCGGGTACCAGAAACTGCGATCATCGAAATAGGGTGTGAATACGATCATGCGCGAAAAGTGATCGCGCATCCATTGCTGTAGGGTGGATGTTGGCGAGTTGGTGTACGGGTCGAACGCCGGGGCGCTGCGCTTGATCAGGTTGACGCGCCCCTGCGGCGCCGCCGTGGCCGAAACCGACAAAAGTATGAGAAAGCCCGCACCACGGGCTATTTTGTGCGCTGCGTACATCCTGACCGTCAGGTTAGAGCGAGACCGGCGCGAGGTCAAATTGTCCTGTGCCGGGTCCAACGCTGGATTTGTTGCGGAACCCACGTTTGGGGATGAGTTGTCCAGGGCACTTGCGCCAAGATGCCGTAATAGCGTGAGATAGACGTTATGACAGATTCGAATGTTTACGCACCCCCGCCGGCTTTTGCGGAGAGGGCACGCGTGAGGGGTATTGAGCAATACCGCCACCTGTTCGAGCGGGCCGCTCAACGCCCTGAGGAATTTTGGGGAGAACTGGCCGCCGCCGAGCTGACATGGTTTGAACAGTGGTCGCACGCGTTCGAGTGGGAGCCGCCGTTCGCCAGATGGTTTGTCGGCGGCAAACTGAACGCGTCTTACAACTGCCTGGACCGGCACTTGGAGACCCCCCGGAAGAACAAAATCGCCATCCTGTGGGAAGGGGAGCCGGGCGACCAGCGCATGATCTCCTACCAGGAGTTGCACCGGCTGGTATGCCGCTTCGCGAACGTATTGAAAGCCCGCGGGTACAAGGCGGGCGACCGGGCCATCATCTACATGGGGATGATTCCGGAACTGCCGGTCGCCATGCTGGCCTGCGCGCGGTTGGGAATCACTCACAGCGTGGTGTTCGGCGGTTTCTCCGCGGAGGCGTTGAAGACCCGCATTCAGGACCTGGAAGCCCAGGTTGTGATTACCGCCGACGGGAGTTGGCGCAGGGGCCGTGAGGTGAAGTTGAAGCAGGCGGTGGACGAAGCCGTTCCGGAGTGCCCCACGGTGCGCGATGTAATCGTTTGCCGCCGCACCGGCGGCGAGGTGCAGATGAAGCCCGGCCGTGACCTGTGGTGGCACGAACTGGAGCAAGAGGCGCCGGAGGTTTGTCCGGCTGAGCCGCTCGATTCCGAACACCCGCTGTTCGTACTCTACACGTCGGGCACTACGGGCAAGCCGAAAGGGATTGTGCACACCACCGGCGGATACCTGCTCGGCGCTCATGTCACCATGAAATGGGTGTTCGATCTCCGCGAGGAGGACACCTATTGGTGCACCGCGGATATCGGCTGGGTGACCGGACATAGCTACATCGTGTACGGGCCGCTTTCGGCCGGCGCCACCAGCGTGATGTACGAGGGCGCGCCCGACTATCCGCATCCGGATCGTTTCTGGCGCCTGATCGAGAAGTATCGTGTGAACGTCTTCTACACATCTCCAACGGCAATCCGCGCATTTATTCGCCAGGGCGATCGGTGGCCGGATAGTCATGACCTTTCCAGCTTGCGGCTGCTGGGGTCGGTGGGCGAGCCGATCAATCCGGCGGCATGGGAGTGGTATTTCAGGACGATTGGCAAGGAACGCTGCCCTATCGTGGATACGTGGTGGCAGACGGAGACGGGCAGCATCATGATTACGCCGCTGCCCGGCGCCGTGCCGACCAAGCCGGGGTCGGCGACGCTGCCGCTGCCGGGCGTGATGGCGGATGTGGTGGACCTGATGGGCAGGCCGGTGGAAGCCAACCGGGAGGGATTTCTGATTATTCGGCGCCCGTGGCCCAGTATGTTCCGAACTCTCTGGCGCGATCCGCAGCGCTATGCCAGCCAGTATTGGGAGCGCATCGATGGCGTATATATGACCGGCGACGCCGCGCGGCGCGATGAAGACGGCTACTTCTGGGTGCTGGGGCGTGTGGACGACGTGATGAACGTGAGCGGGCACCGGCTGAGCACCATGGAAGTGGAATCGGCGTTGGTACGACATCCGGCGGTTGCGGAAGCGGCGGTGGTGGGCAAACCGCACGAAGTGACCGGGCAATCAGTGACCTGCTTCGTCACACTGAAGGCGGGTAAATGGAACCACGAAGAACTGGCCCAGGACCTGCGGCGCTGGGTGGCGAAGGAAATCGGCGCTTTCGCCAAGCCCGAGCAGATCCGCTTCACGGACGCGTTGCCCAAAACGCGCAGCGGGAAAATCATGCGTCGTCTGCTGCGCGAAATCGTCACCAGCAACGCGGTGACCGGTGACGTGACCACGCTGGAAGACCTGACGGTAGTAACGCGCCTTGCGGCCCAGAACGACGACGAAGCCTGACAAGTTGCGCGCGGCGGCACCCTCTGGTACATTGAGGGTGCCGCAAGTTGCGGGAGTAATTCAGTGGTAGAATGCCAGCTTCCCAAGCTGGACGTCGCGGGTTCGAGTCCCGTCTCCCGCTCCAAAAACTTCTCATCCCCCCGCCGGCTCTACGCCGCCGCCTTCCCGCTCCTGATTATCTCCCCCGTGGACGTGCGCTTCATCGCCGGTTGCTGAACCAGCGAGAAGCGTATGTCGTTTGAAAACTGGCAGGCGCGGCGGGACTCGAACCCACGACCCTCGGCTTAGAAGGCCGATGCTCTATCCACCTGAGCTACGCGCCCGCGTCGATTCATTGTACAACGAGGGCATCCGAATCCGGCCGTGCGCTATAATGTGGAGGATTTGGCTCTCGTTTTGCATTCTTTCGAAGCGAAGGTGGGGCGTGTGTCTACCGCCGCTCCTGCGCTCCCGAGGGAACCATTTGGGAACGCGGGCCGATCGAATTGGAAGGAAAAAGGAACACGATGAAAGAAAAGGGTACAGTGAAGTGGTTTAATGCAGCCAAGGGATATGGTTTTATCCAGCGGGAGAACGGAGAAGACGTCTTCGTCCACTTCTCGGCCATCCAGTCGCAAGGTTACCGGACGCTGAACGAAGGCGCCCAAGTCGAATTCGAGGTCACCCGCGGGCCGAAGGGACTGCAGGCGGCGAACGTCACCATGACGGCATAGAGAAGCAATCCCGCGGGCCGGAGACGTCCGGCCCGCTGGCGAATCCCACGTGGAGGTTTATGAGTAAGGAAGACAGTATTGAAGTTACCGGAACGGTCCTGGAAAAATTTCCCAGTGGTCTGTTCAGCGTCCAACTGGACCACGACCGCAAAGTTTTGGCCCATCTGGCCGGGCGGTTGCGCCGCAATCGCATCCGCGTCCTCGCCGGCGATAAAGTCACGCTCGAACTTTCCCCCTACGACCTGACTAAGGGCAGGATCACTTTCCGCCACCGCTGAGGCGGTTCCTTTATTCCTGCTGTCGATTTTCCCGCGCTAGCGCATCCTTTGTAGGAAATCACACATACAAAGGCTTGACCGGCATGGTACAACGAGGGTTGATGCCGGGATTCTCGCCCGTCGCACGTCACTCCTGCGCCAACCCGGCTTGTCCGGTCACATGACCTGATAACTCATCCGTGGCGCGCCGTCGTGCGCTTTGCAAATCTCTATTTTGCAATCAGATACCCATTTATATGAAAGATCCCATCCAGCCCGATGACAAGAAAACCGGCAGGGGCAGGAAAACCCGCGCGGCTATAATGAACGCGGAGGGTTCGGTGGAGCGTCCAAAAGCCACTCAATCGGGCAGGAGCCGGAGACAACCTTCGGATCTGGTGGAAGACCTCACTACGGTTCTGTCGCAGAAGGTGGTAGGGCAGCCGGCCGCCACCAGAGTCATCGTCCCCTATATCCAGATGTACCAGGCGGGTCTGGCGCCGGAAGGGCGGCCGGTGGGCGTCTTCCTGCTCCTGGGACCTACCGGCACCGGAAAGACCAAGACCGTTGAGGCCCTCGCCGAAGTGCTCCACGGCAGCGAAAAAAACATTCTCAAAGTGGACTGCGGCGAGTTTCAGATGGAACACGAGGTGGCCAAACTCATTGGCGCCCCTCCGGGCTACCTGGGACATCGCGAAACCCAGCCCATGCTCAACCAGCAGAAACTGAATGCCGTCACCAGTGAACGGTGCAGTTTGTCGCTGGTGCTGTTCGATGAAATCGAGAAAGCCGCCCCGTCGCTCACCCGCCTGCTGCTGGGAGTCCTCGATAAGGGCATCCTGCGGCTGGGCGACAATTCCGTAGTCAATTTCGAGAAAAGCCTGGTGTTTCTCACCAGCAATCTGGGAGCCCGCGAGATGATGCGCGAAATCAATCCCGAATTCGGCTTCCAGTCGGTGAAGCCGGCCGAGCGCCCCGACCTCACCGACAAGCTCCAGAGCATCGGACTGGTTGCCGTCCGCAAGCGCTTCTCTCCCGAGTTCATCAACCGTATCGATTGCATCATCACTTACCAGCCGCTCACCGCCGAATCGCTGGCGCAGATCCTTGATAAACAGATCACCGACCTGCAAAACCACGTCAACACCCGGCTTGGTTCGCGGTCGTTCACCCTGGAAGTGCCCTTCGACGCGCGCCAGTTCCTTCTGCGCAAGGGAACCAGTTCCGAATATGGCGCGCGTGAGCTGAACCGGACGATTCACCGTCACCTGACGCAGCCCCTGGCCACGGTCGTGGCCACCGGGCAGGTGAATCCTGGTGCGCGCGTGCGCGTGGATGTGGCCGAAGACGCAGAGCACCTGATCATCCATGCCGTCGAGGCGCACATCGAAGAGGCCCCCGCGCATCCCACCGTGCTCATCGTGGACGATAACCGGGACCTGCTGCATTTCCTCGAGCGCCTCATGGCGGATGCGGGCTGGAAACTCCTGACCGCCGAATCGGCCGGCGAGGCCAAGAGGCTGGTGGCCGCGCACAAGCCCAACGCCGCCCTGCTCGATTACATGCTGCCCGACGGCAACGGCGTGGAACTCGGTGTGGAGTTCCTGCAAACCGTGCCGAACATGCTGGTGATCGTCATGACCGGAACCATCCTGCCGTCCGAAGAGGAAGCCCTCTGCGAGGAGCACGATTTTCCCGTTTTGCGCAAGCCTTTCCTGGCTTCCGACGTGATGAACCAGATCCGCAGCCGGCTGCTTCCCGTGGCCGGTGTCAGCCGCGGCGTGTGATTCACACGCGGTGAAACGCCTTCAGAATATCGCGCGTGGGATAGTGCAGGGCCACCGGCCGCCCGTGCGGGCAACTCATGGGGCAATCGGTCGCGGCCAGTGACCGCAGCAGCCAGTCCATCTTCTCCCGATCCAGGCGCGTGTGAATTTTGATGGCGGCGTGACAGGCGATTGAGGCCGCCACATCGCGCCGCACCTCGTCCATGGTGGCGCCGCGCGGTTCGCCCTCGGCGGTTTCCAGTACCTCGGCCACCACCCGTTCCAGTTCGGATGCCGCCACTGCGGCGGGCGCGGCCTTGATCGCGATGGTGCGATTGCCGAATGGCTCCGTTTCAAACCCCAGCGCGTGCAGTTCACCGGCAATGCGGGCATATTCGATCTGCTGCTCCGCGGTAAGCTGCAGCACCATCGGCATGAGCAGGCGCTGCACCTCGATGGCGCCCGCCGCCCGTTCCCGCAGGATCTGCTCGAAGAGGATGCGCTCGTGCGCCACGTGCTGGTCGATGATCCAGAGCCCGTCCCGTCCCGCGGCGACGATGAAACTCTCCTGAATCTGGCCCAGCGGACGCAGATCCGAAAGTGCCGAAAGCGAGGATTCCACGGGCGGCACCGCACCCGGCGGGAACGCCCCGTGCGGGTCCCGCGCCCGCACCGGCGCGGGCGGCGGCTCGTCCACCGCGATCGTCTTTTCGCCGAAATCCAGCCGGGCCGGCGGGGCGGGCGGCGCCTGCAGGGCGAACCGGGGCAGGGAAGTCTCGCCCGGAGGAGCGCCGGAGGGCTCCGGGAGATCCGGTTCGTTTTGCAGCATTTGCGTGAACTCGGAATACGGCAGATTGGCCGCGGGTTGCGCGGCGGAGCGAACAGGCGGAGAGAATGCCGGGGCCGGCCGCGCCGCGATGAGCCGTTCCCGGATTCCGTCGCGCACGAAGTCGTGCACGAACGTTTGGTGGCGGAATCGTACCTCCGTTTTCGACGGATGCACATTCACATCCACCTCTTCGCAAGGGCAGTCGAGAAACAACAGCGCGAAGGGAAACGCCGCCGGCGGCATCAGGTTGTAGTAAGCGGAGGAGATGGCATGCAGCAGCAGGCGGTCGCGAATCAGCCGCGCGTTCACGAAGATGAAAATGGAATTCCGGTTGGGTTTATGCACCTGGGGCCGCGAAATGAAACCGGTGAGCCGGAACAGCTTGCTTTCCGGCTCTTCGGGTTGGCTTTGCCACGCGGCCACGGCCTGCGAAGGCGGCACGTAGGGGGCGGGGATGCGCAACTCCCGCTCCACCCCGCCAAGGTCCACCAGTTCTTCCAGCGTCTGGCTGCCGAATACCTGGTAGACGCGCTCGCGCAGCGTCGCCACGGGTGTCACCGCCAGCAGTTCCGCCCCGCCGCTGAGCAGCCGGAAGCTCTTGTCCGGGTGGGCCAGGCTATAGTGAGTCACCAGCGAGGCGATGTGGGCCAGTTCTGTCCGTTCCGAGCGCAGAAACTTCTTGCGCGCGGGCACGTTGAAGAACAGGTCGCGCACCGTGATGGCCGTGCCGCCTGCCAGCGCCGCCTCCTGGCAGGTGAGCATCTTTCCGCCGCCGATCTCCACGCGCGTGCCGGTGGTTTCTTCGGCCGAGCGCGTCTCCAGCACCAGGCGGGACACCGAGGCGATGGAGGGCAGGGCCTCGCCCCGGAAGCCGAGCGTGGCGATGGCCAGCAGGTCTTTCACATCGCGCAGCTTGCTCGTGGCGTGGCGTTCGAAGGCCAGCAGGGCGTCGTCGCGCAGCATCCCGCAGCCGTCGTCGGCAACCCGGATCAGCCGCCGCCCGCCGCTTTCCACCTCGATACGCAACTCGGAGGCGCCCGCGTCCAGCGAGTTTTCCAGCAGTTCCTTGATGACCGACGCCGGGCGCTCCACCACTTCTCCGGCGGCGATCTTGTTGGCTACCTGATCGGGGAGGACGCGGATACGGCCCATGCTATGGCTTCACTATAGCAGGCCGCCTCCGGTTTCCAGCGCCGCTACTGCACCACGATGCCGCGCTCCTGCAGCAACTCCCCGGTGCGCCGCATCAGGTTGAGCAGGTTGCGGCGGTAGTTGACGGAGTTGGTGACGACGGTGGCGTCCGCCGTCACCAGCGCGCCCTGCGCCTGCAACACGAAGAAGATCTGGCTGGTGCCGAGTTCGTACTTCTTCTTTTCCGCGTCCAGGTATTTCTGCGCGTAATCGCGGGCCTTGATGGCCAGTTCCACCGCCTTCTTACTGGATTCCACCTGGTTGACGGCGTTGAGCACTTCCAGCCGGATCTGTTGCTCCACGGAGCGCACCTGCAGGGTATCGCGGCGCTTCTGTACCATGGCGTCGGCGAGGTCGGCCGCGGCACGGTGGTCCCTGATGGGCAGCCGCAAGGTGAGGCCGAACGCGTAAATCGGGTAATTGAAGCGGAACATCTGGTCCACCGCGTCGCCGAAGCCGCCCGGCAGCATGGTCAGGATTGCGGATTGCCGGCCATCTTCCGCGAACACGTTGCTGCGCTGGAAGAAGTTGCCGCCGCGCCCCTGGCTGACGTAGTTTGCCGTCAGCGCGAGGTCGGGACGCAGGCTGTTCTTGGCGGACCGGATATTGAGGTCGTCCACATCCAGGTTCTGCAGGGCCGATTTCAGGTCGGGACGGTTGGCCAGGGCCTTTTCCACCTCCATTTCGGAATCCATGGGGGCGCTCACCCCGGGAAGAACCGTTTCGGTGAGCACGATGGGAATCTTGCGGACATCCGGATCCAGGTCCGCGCCCATCTGCCGCCGCAGCGCGTCTTCGTTCTGGCGGAGGTTGAACTGCGCCTGGGAAACCTCGATTTCGGCGCTGGCAGCGCGCTGTTCCGGATCGTAGATGTCCAGCGGCGAGAGGGCGCCCAGCTCCAGTTCCCTCTGCGCGCGTTTGAGCGCCTCGTGCGCCAGCGCCAGGGCGTTCTCGCGCACCCGCAGGCTCTCGCGGGAGTTGATCAGGTTCCAGTAGGCCGTCTCAGCCTCGCTCACCAGGGTCAGCAATTGCGTGCGCATGTCGTATTCGGCCCTGCGATTGCGGCTGCGCGCCACCATCAGCGGGATGCGGTTGACGAAGGTGCCGCTGTTGCGCAGCAGCGGATGCGAGATGCGCAGCCCCATGTTGGAGGTGAGCGCCGGATTGAAGTTCTGGAAACCACTGTTGGTGGAGACCTTGTTGAAGTTGTAGCTGGCCGTGTATTGAGTGCCGTTCTGCAATGTCTGCTGATAGGTGAAACTCAGCGGCTGGTTCAGCGTGGCCAGGGTTGTGGCGCCTTCCAGCGCGCTGTTGGACGGCGTCTTCTGCCGTTGGTTGTTGAAGTTGCCCGCAAACATCGGGTCGAAGGCGCCCAACGCGCGCACCATGGCGTTCTTCGTCGTCTCCACCGAGAGCCGCTGGATCTGGATATCCGTGTTGTTGGCCATCACCAGTTCCAGGTAGGAGCGCAGCGAAAGCTCCAGCTTGCCGTTCACCACGAAGTCGGAAAGGCGAACCGGTGGCGCGAGTTCCACCTTGGTATTAGGCTTGGAGAACGTCTCGCGGAAATACTCGGGCCGCGGGAACGACGCGACCTGCGCGGAGACGGACAACGTCACAAAGAGTGCTGTGCCAAACAGTCGGGGAACCATAGATTACTCGTAACGAATCGCCTCGATCGGATCGAGTTTGGCCGCCTGCACGGCCGGATAAATACCGAACAACAGCCCGATGAATACGGATACGCCGAACGCCACCACGATCGAGGAAGTGGTCACCACCGTGGACCAGCCCGCGGCCGAGGCGATAATCCGCGACAGGCTGAAGCCGAACGCGATGCCGATCAACCCGCCCACGATCGAAATCAACACCGCCTCGGTCAGGAACTGCCGTACGATGTCGCCCTGCCGGGCGCCGATTGCGCGCCGGATGCCGATTTCGCGCGTGCGCTCCAGAACCGTGGCCAACATGATGTTCATGATGCCGATGCCGCCTACCAGCAGCGAAATGCCTGCGATACATATCATCACGATATTGAAGATGAACTGCGTCCGGCGCCGCTCTTCCAGCAGGCCCGCCGGCACCACTACGGTGAAATCGCCCGCGTCCTTATGGGTCGCGGTAAGGATCGCCCGCACGATATTGGACGTCTCGATCGAATCCGTGTTAGGCGTGACCTTCAGATAAATGCCGTCGATCTCGTCTTTGAGGTAGCTGGTATTGTCCTCGAAGCGCCGCATCACGGTGTTCAGGGGGGCGATGACGAGGTTGTTGCGGTTGAGCGCCTGCAAGCCTTCCACGTCGGTGTCGCCGCCCGCCTGCGGAGTCAGAACCCCGATCACCTGCAGCCATACTTCGTTGATCTTGACGAACTTGCCGATGGCGTCATCATACCCCAGCAGGTTGACCTTGGCGGTCTCCCCCAGTACGCATACGGCCGCCGAGCGCTGGTTCTCGTCTTCGGTGAAGAAGCGGCCGTTCACCAGCTTGAGACTGTTGATCTCCACGAAGTTGGGAAGCACGCCGATAAGCTGGGGCGGCTCCTGGCTGGTCTTGGGCAGCACCTTCTGCGGCTTGAAGCGCTTGCGCGGGGTGGCTGCTTCTACTCCCTGCACGTTTTCCATGATGGCGCGGAAATCCCGGAACGAGAGACCCGGGGAAATGGCGCGGACCTGCTGCAACTCGTTGCGGTCCACCGCCTCCCGTGCTTCCACAATAATGTTGTTCACACCCAACTGGTCGATGAAACTCATCATCTCTTTCTGCGCGCCGGCGGTGATGGAGAGCATGGCCACCACCGCGCCCACGCCGAAGATCATGCCGAGCATCGTCAGCAAGCTGCGCAGCTTGTGCGCCAGGAGGCTCGAAAGCCCCATGAACAATTCGGGCAAAATCCCGGATACGCCGCCCATTACTGTTTTGCACCTCCGCCCGGCATGACGCCCATGCCTCCGCCGCCGGATTTCTTCTCGCCGCCGCCCTTCTTGCCGCCGCGCTTGCTCTTGGCGTAAGGGTCCGACATGGCGATGACTTCGCCGGGATTGACCCCCGAAGCCAGCACCATGATCGATTCACTGCGCTTGACCAGCTTGATTTCACGCTCCTCGAAGCGTTTGCCGGTCTGTACGTACACCACCTGCTTGCCTTCGCGTTCGAAGACCGCCTGCGCGGGAATGTGCAGGGCGTTGGGAATGTTTTCCACGATGATTTCCACGTCCGCCAGCAACCCCGGGCGAAGCAGCACCTGCAAGCCCGTATCCTCCTCGGGAGCGAGGGGCAGCTTGGCATTGGCGCGATCTTCATCGGTAAACTGCATGGTCGTGGAAGCGCGGATAAAGTCCGGACCACCGCCTTCCCCGTTGCGGCGGCCGCGGCGCTCGCCGCCCTCG
>JAMCRM010000167.1 GCA_023380575.1 Acidobacteriota bacterium
CTCCACCAGCCTGTCAAACATCTCCGGCTTGGTGAGCAGGCGCGAATGCGTGATATACATGGGCCGGAATTTCGCGGGAGGATTTTTGAAGCCCTCCCGGAGTTCCGTAGCGGGCTCCTGACCGGCCACGCCGGAAAGGAACCACATTGCACAACCGAGAACTGCCAGCCTGATCTTCATATTAGTGTGCTATCTTATCCGAATCTTTACGCCGCGCCAATGGCCGGATAGCAGGTGAACGCCTGGGTTTCCACCAGCCAGTACGGCATGTACTCGTGCCGGTCGTCGCCGGCAATGCGGAAATGCAGCGGTTTTTCGCCCGGCTTGAGACTGCCGAGGAGGTCCTCGGGACGGTGCGGGACTCGCGCCACGCCCTTGTCGTCCACATCGCCGGTCAGCGCCATCAGGATGGGTCCGTACTCCAGGGCATAATGGGCCGCGCTTACGAGCTTGTCGGTTCCCGCGTAGCGCGTGAGCCGGAAGGCCATCGGCAGGGTGAACGAAATCATGTCGCCATCGGACCATGTCCGTTCGAGGACCGCGTAGCTTCCCGGTTTGCCGGTAGCGGCAAGCGTGCCGTTGATGCGGATGGGCATCGGCCCGGACGCCCACGCGGGAACCCGCACGCGAATCCTGGACCGCGTCTGCTGCTCCATAGACAGCTTGAGCTCCACCTTTGGCTGGAACGGGAACCGGGTCGTCATTTTCGCGCTGAGCGCCTGGCCGCCCTGTTTCCAGCGGATGCTGGATGCTTCGAACAGGTTCACGTAAAGGCCGTCCGGGGCGATCGAGTAGATATACTCCGGCAGCGACCCCAGCATGCGCGTGCCCTGGCCCGCGCAGCAGGTATTGCGCACCATGCTGTAGACGGTATCGCCGTCTCCCTTGCGGCCCAGCAGTTTGGCGTGATAGATGATGCCCTTGGTCCCCACCTGGTTGGCCAGGGCCACGTTGTAAATCGATTTTTCGATTTCGTTGATGTACTTTTCTTCGTCCGGATAGAGCCGGTGGAAGCGCTGGTTGAATTCCGACCAGAAGACGTTGCCGCAGAACTCCCCGGTTTCGGCGTGCAGCAGGTAAGACTTGGGCGGGTAGGTCAGGAATTCGCAGATGGCGATGGTGCCGCCCACGTGCTCCCAGTTGTCGTGATAGAGGTCCCAGCCGCCGGAGCAGGCGTCCAGATAGCGCTTGTCGCCAGTGGCCAAATACAGATCCATGTAGGCTTCCAGGTCCGTGATCAGGTAGCAGTGCGGGCGGTCGTAGGGATATTGCCAGATGGCGCGCAGTTCGCGTTTGGCCAGTTGATCAAGCCAGTAATTCTCCTGGAAATAGCGCTGGATCACCTGGATATCCGCGGGCTTGCCCGCCGGGGTGAGATACATGCGCGTGTTGGCGATCATGCCCTGCACTCCCTGCGCCGAGCGGCGCAGCAACTCGGGAAGATAAGGGCAGCGGTCGAACCAGTCGTAGTAGCCGCGCAGCAGCTTAAAGGCCTTCGGGTTGCCCGCGTAGCCCGCTTCGATCAATCCATGGGTCACCCACGCGCGCGTGTACCCGCCGCGCTCCGAATAGAAGATGGAATCCTCCGGGTACGCCATGATGTAGCCGTTGGGCTGGCGGCATTCGTCGATCACGTCCACCACCCGGTTCAACCGGTCGCGCAGTTCGGCGTGGTCTGTCCAGCGCACGGCATTGCCGGCGCCCATCAGGAAGCGCCCGGCGTTGGAGCCGGCCAGGTCGTGCTCCCAGAACGAATCCTGTTTGCGCAATCCGGGCGGGTTGGGCTTTCCGGCGCGGTCGCGGAACTCGCGGACCAGCTCGTCGAAGTTCCAGGATTCGAGCAGGTAGCCGACGTTGTTTTCGAGCGCCGTATGCAGCGGCCCGCCTTCCAGGCGAACGCCGCCATTGGGGATTTCAACGTGGGTGGCCGGCCGCTTCCAGGTCCGTTCCGAAATCACGTTGCCGGGGTTGTCCGTAAAAACGCCATCGCCCATGGGGCGCGGCGCGCGCGTCAGTGCGGTCACTCCCAGGGCGCCCGCAGCCGAATCGGACACCGGGCAGCCCTGAGCGATGTTCCTGTCACCGGAGATAACGTCCAGCTTGGCCAGCCCGTACTTGAAAGCCTTCTTCGCCTCGAAAGCGTTTTTCGCCAGGCGCAGCCGCGTGACCGTCAGCCGCACATAGCGGCCCTGGATTCCCGCCTTGTTGAAGGTGCGAATTTGATCGGCGGGGCTCGCATAATCGGCGCCGGTGAAATCGGCGATCGTTGCCGCTGTTCCAAACTGGGGATCGGAAGAGGCCTCAATGCGGAAACGCACCGGGAAGATATCCCCCGATATCCAGTCGTAGACCGGGTACAGCTTCACCGCCTCGATGGTGTGCACCGCGCCCAGGTCCACCTGCACCCACAGCAAGCTATCCGCCCGTGAGGCCGGCTTGCTTTCATAGCCGGGGCGCGCCATGGGAGCGATGCGTTCGACACCGGCCGTCTTGCCGTCCTGGCTATCGGCGCTTGCCGCTCTGCTCAGGAGCATGCCGGCGAACCATTCACGTCTGTTGATCTGCATATGTGCCTGCCTGACGCAGCCATTGTAAGGCATATCAATGGCCTGCTTGAAATCGTGCCCGCCCCGAGAGTAGTCTAAGGGATCTCGTTACCGGTTTAAGGAGCTGCTATTATGTGCCGCCAGCGGTTTCAACTTGCCTCGGCGCCGTGGATGCTCGCGGCGCTGCTCTTGAGCGCATCTCTCCTCCCCGCCGCCGTCAATGTCCGGGAGACCAGGATCGTCATCCCCACATACGCGGCCAGCCCGCCCGAACTCAACCCCATGTTCTTCTTCGGCAGGTCGTCGCAAGGCGCGCAGGCGCCCGTATATCCCTACCCCATGTACGACGCGCTCACCGGCAAGAAAGTGGACAAGACCTACACCATCGTTTACCTGGAAAACGAGTATCTCCGGATCGGTATTCTGCCGGAAGTCGGCGGCCGCATCTTCGAGGGGCTGGACAAGACCAACAACTACAATTTCTTTTACCGCCAGCACGTGATCAAGCCCGCTCTGATCGGATTGCTGGGGGCGTGGATATCCGGCGGGGTGGAGTGGAACATCCCGCATCACCATCGCGCCAGCACCTTCAGCCCGGTCGAGTACAGTGTGGAAGAGAACCCGGACGGCAGCAAGACCGTGTGGGTGGGGGAATTGGAAGTGCGGCAGCGCATGCGCTGGGCAGTGGGCTATACGTTGCGGCCCGGCAGAGCCGTGCTGGAGGCCTCCCTGCGGATTGTGAACCGCACCCCGGAAGTGAACACCATGCTGTGCTTCGCCAACGTGGCGGTTCACGCCAACCAGGATTACCAGATCATCTTCCCGCCCACTACCCAGTACGGCACGGGACACAGCAAGCGGTCTTTCCAGAAATGGCCGCTATCCGACACCTTCCCCGGCGCCGAACCCGGCAAGCCCGTCGATATCAGCTGGTACAAGAACCACATGATCTCGGACTCCGTCTTCGCATGGAATTACGATGACGATTTCGTGGCCGGATACGACCACGGCCGGAAGGCGGGCACCATGAGCGTCGCCGACCACAACATCGTTCCGGGAAAGAAGTTTTTCACCTGGGGCAATGGCCCCAGTGGCCGCGCATGGGACCACATCCTCACCGACGACGATGGGCCCTACCTGGAACTGATGGTGGGGGCGTACTCCGATAACCAGCCCGACTATAGCTGGCTGCAGCCGTTTGAAACGCGATCGTTCTCCATGAACTGGTACCCGTTCCGGGACATCGGCGGCGCCAAGCGGGCCAATCTGGATGCCGCCGTCAACCTCGATGTCGTCAACGGCACGGCGAAGGTGGGCTTCTATGCCACCGCCGCCCACGCGGCGGCCACCGTGACGCTCAAAGCCGGCAGCAAGGTGCTGCTCGAGGAGAAAACGGCGATCAGCCCCGCCAAGCCCTACACGAAGGACATCTCCGTTCCCGTGGGCACGGATGAGCACGACCTGGTGGCTTCCCTTTCCGCCGATGGCAGGGAGTTGATCTCCTATTCGCCCATCCGGCTGAAACCGGAACCCATGCCGAGAGGCACTACCCCGCCGGCCCGACCGCGGGACGTGAAGACGAACGAAGAACTCTATCTGATCGGATTGCGCGCCCAGCAGTTCCATGACCCGTCGGTGGATCCCGTGCCTTATTGGGAAGAAGCTCTCCGCCGCGACCCCGGCGACACGCGCGTCAACACCGTCCTCGGCATCACCGCCTACCGGAAGGCCAGGTACGAGGAAGCTGAGCGGTATCTGCGCAAGGCGCTGGAACGGCTGACGGACCAGTACACGGCTCCCAAAGATGGCGAGGCAATCTACTATTTGGGGGCCACCCTCAAGGCCATGGGCAGAACCGGCGAGGCGTATGCGAGTTTCTATAAGGCCACCTGGAGCCGGGCGTGGAAGGCCGCCGGATACTACTCGCTGGCGGAGATTGCCGCGGCGCGCGGCAACATGGCTGCCGCACTCGATTTCGTCAACCGCTCGATTGACGCGGACGCGCTCGATATCCGCGCGCAGAACCTCAAGGCCGCCGTGCTGCGCCATACGGGACGCCCCAAAGAGGCTCTCGAAGTGCTGGCGGCGGGCGCCTATAAAGCCGACCCGCTCGACGTGCGCTCCATGGCGGAACGGTGGCTTGCGTCCAGGACTCCTGAAGCGTCCCAATTGATGTGCTCCACCATGAATGCGCATCCCGCAACGGCCCAGGAGACCGCGGCCGAATACCTGAGTGCGGGCCTGTGGCAGGATGGTCTGGACGTGTTGCGGCACGCCACCGCCGCGGCTCCGGACAAGTCCCGCACCAATGCCATAGTCTTCTATTACATGGGTTACTTCGCGGAGAAACTGGGGCAGCCTGCCGACGCTTCCGAATATTACAGGCAGGCCACGGCGATGTCTCCGGACTACGTCTTCCCCTTCCAGAATGAAGCCATCGATGTGCTTCGCGCGGCCATGAAAGCCAACCCGCGCGATGCGCGCGCCAGTTACTATCTTGGCAATCTTCTTTATGACTGGCAGCCGGAAGAGGCCGCCAGGATGTGGGAAGCTTCCGCCGCCGCGGATCCTTCCTTCGCCATCGTGCACCGCAACCTGGCCACGGCGTACATGCACCGGAAGTCCGGCAGTGACCTGGCCAAAGCCATTTCGGAACTGGAGAAGGCGGTCTCGCTTGAGCGCAAATATCCGCTGCATTTTACCGAGTTGGATGAACTCTACGAGCAGGCTGGCACGCCAATCGGGAAACGGCTCGCGCTGTTTGAACAGAATGCGGACGTGGTGGCCCGGCGGGACGATGCGCAGAACCGGGCTGTGGCGCTGAAGATCGCGGCGGGCAAGTACGATGAGGCCATCCGCATGATGACCGGCCGCAGATTCGCCGTGGCGGAAGGCGCCAACCTCAACGTGGGCGACCACTGGAGGGATGCCCACCTGTTCCGCGCGCAGCAGAGGATTGCCGGCGGGCAGTTCAAGGAAGCCCTGGCGGACCTCACCGCGGGCGCCAGCCTCCCTTCCAACCTTCCCCTGGAAAGCATGCGCCGGAGTTCCAACACGCGCGAGGCGGAGTTTGCCTACTGGAGCGGGGTTGCCTACGAAGGCATAGGCGAGCGCAACCGCGCCGCCGAATCCTGGAAGAAGGCGATTGCGCCGCCCCAGGCGCGCGGCGACGCTGCTGGTATGGCTCCCACGTGGGGCTCCTCCGCCGTGGGCGCCGGAGCTGGCTTCGGCACGGGGGCCGGCGCCTCCATCTACTATCAGGCGCTCTGTTACCGGAAGCTCGGCCAGGATGACCAAGCGAGCCAGTTGTTGCGCGGCCTCCTGCAATCCGGAGAGGACGCGCTGCGAAAACCGCAGCCATCGGGAACGGAGGGGCGCCGGCGCGGTTTCGGCCGCCCCTTGACGGCGCGTGCCCGGGAGGCGGAAGCGCACTACCGCCTTGGCCTGGCCTACCTGGGATTGAACGACCGGGAGAAGGCCAAAGCGGAACTGGCCCTGGCGGTGGAAACCAGTCCCGATCTTGCCGGCGCCAGGGTGGCGCTGGCGGCAATCCGGTAAGCCTGCGCAGACCTCAGTTTGCCGGGCGCTCCGTTTTGAAGACGCCGGCATTACGCGTCTTGATCGCTATTCGTGGCCCGGAGGGCCATGAGGGCTCGGTAAAGACAGGAGAGCGTAAACGAGCGGTCTTTAACCGTGGGCTAGCCCACAATAGCAGATATGAAGAGATTGTAATCGCCTTTGGCTTGCGGGATTATTAGCGCATGAATCGCACCAATATTGCCCCCATGCCGATCTCCTCGGCTTGGTATCAGGCGGCCATCCTGACGTACCTTTTGGGGTTTACGATTCTCGGGGTCTGCGCCTATCTCGTGTACTCCGAAGGCCCGCCGATTCCCGAACGTGTAATCTCTGGCGGTCAGGTGCTTTTCACGCGCCAGAACATTGTCGACGGCATGCAGGTCTTCGAGCGGAACGGAGTCATGGAATATGGAACCGTGTACGGCCACGGCGCCTATCTGGGACCGGATTTCACGGCGGATTACCTGCACAGAAGCGCCGAATCCATGCTCGCGGGGTACCGTAAACGTCCCGCGGCTGGAGTTTCCGCGCAAGGGCAGGTCATCGCGGAACTGCACCGGAACACGTATGACCCGGAGACACAATCCCTTGAGTGGAGCGAAACGAGGGCGGCGGCCCACCGCGACTTAGTCGCGTACTACACCCAAATCTTCAGCCAGCCTCGCAGCGCCGGCGGGCGGCAGCCGGATTGGATTCCAATCCCCGGGGAAGTCCGCAATCTGACCGCGTTCTTCGCATGGACGGCATGGACTGCGGCCGTGAACCGTCCCGGGCAACCCATCACTTATACAAACAACTGGCCGCCCGAACCGCTTGCCGGAAATGCATTGACGGCGGACTCCGTGACCTGGAGCGTGGTGTCCATCATCTTCCTGCTGGGTGGAGCGGGGCTTGTCTTCTACTTCTTTGGTAGATACGATTGGCTGGGATGGGGCACGGCTCCACGCACCGTTCACATCCGGCCCGTCGAGCAGTTCGCGCTTACGCCCGCGCAGCGCGTGGTTGTCTGGTTCCTCGTAGTTACCTCGCTCCTTTTTGTCCTCCAGACGCTGCTTGGCGGCCTGGCCGCGCACTACCGCGCGGAACCGGGCAACTTCTTCGGTTTCGATATCGCGCGCTACCTCCCGTACAACATCGCCCGGACCTGGCACCTTCAGCTTGCCATCTTTTGGGTATCCGCATCCTTCCTTGCCACGGGTATTTTCATTCTCCCCCTGATTTCCGGGCGCGAACCGCGGGGGCAGGCTGCGCTTTCGGCGACTCTGCTCGGCGCCGTGGCCCTGGTCGTATTCGGAAGCCTCATCGGCGAGTACGCGGGAGTGAAGGGCTGGATCTCGTCCCCCTTCTGGTTCTGGATTGGCCATCAGGGCTGGGAGTACCTCGATCTCGGCCGCATCTGGCAGGTACTGCTCGTGATCGGCCTGCTCTTCTGGGTCTTCATTCTGTACCGCGGCCTCAAAGGCGCCATGGCTCGCGAACACCCGGGGCGAATGCCGTGGCTGCTGTTCTACTCCGCCCTCTCCATCCCCTTGTTCTATGCCGTCGGCCTGCTCGCCAGCCCGAGCAAGGCATTTCTACTGACCGATTTTTGGAGGTTCTGGGTAGTTCACCTCTGGGTGGAGGATTTTCTGGAACTCTTCACCACGGTGGTGGTCGCGTATATGTTCGTGCTTCTGGGAATGGTTCGGGTGGAGACGGCCATCCGTGTGATCTACCTCGATATCATCCTGTACTCCATCGGCGGCGTGGTCGGCACGATGCACCACCTGTATTTCAGCGGCAGCCCCGCGGCAATCCTGGCACTCGGCGCCTCCTTTTCCGCCATGGAGGTTATCCCGCTGCTGCTGCTCACGCTCGAAGCGTGGGGCTTCATCCACTCTGGCGCGCGTTCCGCCGTCGGGGCGATCCATCCGCACCGCTGGGCCGTCTGGTTCCTGGTGGCGGTGGGAGTCTGGAACTTCTTCGGCGCCGGCGTCTTCGGTTTCCTGATCAATCTTCCGGTGGTGAGCTATTACGAGATCGGCACCAACCTGACGGCCAACCATGGCCACACGGCCATGATGGGTGTCTACGGCATGCTGGCGGTCGGGCTTCTGCTTTTCTGCCTCCGCTACCTGATGGATCCGGCCCATTGGAGCGACCGCCTGGCCAAGACATCCTTTTGGTCTTTGAACATTGGCCTGGCCTGGATGGCGTTTTGTAACCTGTTTCCCGTCGGGATCGTGCAGCTCTATACCGCGGTAGGGACCGGCTACTGGTACGCCCGCAGCCTGGATTTCCTGAGGCAGCGCTGGGTCAACATTCTCGAGTGGGCGCGGCTGCCCGGAGACGTTTTGTTTATTTTCGGCGGCGCCATCCTGCTGCTGATTCTGTGCTTACGAGCGGTCCGGCACCCCAACCGGGGAGCGCTGCCGCCCGCAACGGATCTGCCCGAACCGCTCTACACCGAGGAATCCGCCTGAGCCGGCTCAATTGCGGTCGTAGTGCCGGCCCGCCAGAATACGGGCTTCGTACTGCTCCCGCAGGAGCTTATCGTGAGCCCGGATCTCCCCCGCGAAGGCCGGGTCGTCCGCCAGGTTGTTCATCTCCCAGGGGTCTTTCTCCATGTCGTAGAACATGCAGTAATCGTGCACCTGGAAGCGGTTCACGCGCGCGGGGTCGAAGATGCTGGCTTCGCCGGAATCGGTCAGGAACGGCTTCTCGAAATCCCTGGTCGATTTATAGAACTTCACGTACTTATAGCGGCCGGTGCGCACGATGTGGGTGGTAAGCTGCAACTCCGCGAAGACGCTGTCCCGCCACGGGGTGCCGCGGCCTTCGACGAGCGGGCGCAGGCTCTGGCCGCGGGCGTGCGGAGGCGCCTGGATTCCCGCGTAGTCGCATACCGTGGGCATGATATCCACGCCCGAAACCAGGTGGGAGGTGTCCACCACGCCCTGCCGGAAATGCCCGGGCCAGCTCGCGATGAACGGCACCTTCAACGCGGAATCGAACGGAAACCACTTCTGCAAGCGGCCGTGGCGGCCCAGACCTTCCCCATGGTCGCCGGTGAAGATCATAAGGGTGTCGCCACCGCGCTCCTCCACGGCGTTCAGCATGCGCCCCACGTCGCCGTCGAGCTTTTCGATCATGCGCGCGTAATCGTGTATGTAGTAGCGCCACCCGGCATCGGTGAAACGGCCGGCGTTGCCCATCGCGAAAGGCACCCGCGGGTTGAGCAGGTGGTTGGGGGGCAGCGGGGGCAGTTTGTCGCCGAGTTGGAAGATCTCGTCATTGCGAACCAGTCGCGGCCAGAAGCAGATATCGTGCGGGTTCAGCAGACCGGCCACCATCAGGAACGGGCGCGGGCCGCGATGGTTACGGATGTAGGCTTCCACGCTCGAGGAAACTTCGTAGTCGGAAACGCCGCCCGTGACTTCGTTGCCCACCGGCATGGTGTCGAAGCCCGGAATCTTGCGGTTCCCCGAGACCAGCGGATAGTTCCACTGGCCGCCGATGTGCCACTTCCCGCAATACACGCGTTCGTAATCGCTGTTCTGTTCGAACCACTGCCCCATGTTCGGAACGTTCCGGTCGATGCCGATATTGTTCTGGATCACGCCCGTCTCCACCGACCAGCGCCCGGTGAAGATGGCCGAGCGCGCCGGGCAGCACACCGGGTTTTCGCTGTGGGATTGGGTGAACGACACGCCGCGCGTAATCAGGCGGTCCAGATTCGGCGTAGTCACCCAGTGCGCTGCCCACTGGCGGTCCGGATATTGGGCGCGATGCGCCGATATGGCATCGATGCACATCTGGTCGCAAACCACGATCAGGATGTTGGGCCGCCCGGCAGCCGCCCGTGCCGGCCATGCCGCCGCGGCCGTTCCGGCTTTTAGAAGATCCCGCCTGCTGATTGCGCTCATCGCCCGCCTCCTCGCCGTTCGATTTGATAGCGGGCCGGCTTCCCGCAAGATTCCTTCAGCACAAAAAGCTCGCAACCCGTGACCGCGAACAACACGCGGTTGGCTTCGTCCACCCAGTACGTGGTCGGAATAACGCCCGTGCCCGTATGTTCGTAGACCGCGAGCGGGGTTTGCTTGCCCCCGAGGATCACGGGTTCCACCAGCCGGAACCGGAACTCCTGGTTGCCGCGGATTTCATCCACCTCGTCCAGCAGGGAGAAATGCGCGGTCGCGTCCGTTTTCCTGGGGAAGCGCTGGGCGGCTTCCATGAGGGTCCATTTGGCGGCGCACGGTTCCACCGGCACGCTCACGCGCCGCTTGTGATTTCCTGTGGCGATCACGGCCGCGCCCCGTTCCACCCGCCCCTGCTTTCGCAAACCGCTGCCGAGATAGGGATCTTCCTCGGCCGTGCGGGCCATTCTCGAAAACGATTTCCAACTTTCGAGCGCTCCCACAGGCCCCATGGCGCATTCAAACTGCGCGTCCACAAAGAAGTAGAATTCCGAAGTCCCGCGCCGGCTGCTGCGGACATCGAGCGTAAAACCGCGCCGGGTCTTCGAGCGCGCCAGCCGGAACTCGCCTTGCGGCATGAAGTAGACTTCCTTGGCGGTCACTCCGGGCACCTCGAAATGCTGCCAGGTCTGGACCCATTCACCGGCCGGGTCGAAGGGGCCTTCCGGGGGCTGGTACGAGGACACCACAGGCGCTATGCGTTCCAGCAGATAGGCGTTAAACGGCAACGCGGATGTCGGCATTGATTGCTCCTTAGTCGTATAACGATCTCAATTGCGATCGTAGTGCCGGCCCGGCAGTATCCGGGCTTCGTATTGCTCACCGAGCAGCTTATCGTGAGCTCGGATTTCACCGGCGAAGGCCGGGTCTTCCGCCAGATTGTTCAACTCCCAGGGATCTTTCTCCATATCGTGCGCACGGCCGTAGTCGTGTACCTGAAGACGGGTGGTGCGCGCGGGGTCGAACGCGGTGGCCTCGCCGGAATCGGTCAGGAAAGGTTTTTCGAAATTGCCGCTTGATTTGTAAAACTTCACGTATTTATAGCGGGCCGTGCGCACGATGTAGGTGGTAAACTGCAACTCTGCGAAAACGCTATCCCGC
>JAMCRM010000168.1:0-3635 GCA_023380575.1 Acidobacteriota bacterium
TCGCGCCCGTCCATCTCGTAGCCGCCCGCGGCGCGCGGTTCGGCGCGAATGGCGCCGGTCACGACGAGGGAGGATTCCTGCGTCAGATTCTTGATGGCCTCAAACAGCGCCTCGGGAAGCTCGCTCTTGAGCGCCACGCATTGCATCAGGCCGGTGCCGTCGCGCAGGATCGGAAAGACGATCTTTCCGGACTTGCGCAGATTGTACAGCCAGCCGGGTATTTCGACGGTTTCGCCCACGTGCCTCGCGGCATCGGCGATGGTGATTCTGGGATAGGACATACGGAGGTATTATTCGTTCTCCAGGCGATCGAAAATCTGGTTCACGGCATCCAGAGGGTTCTTGATTTCGGGCGTCTCCTTCAATTCCAGCAATAGAGGAAAACGGTCGGCACCGGTGCGCAGCAGTTCCATGGCCATCTTCCAATCGACGGTGCCGCCGGCTGAGAGGAACGGAAAAAGGTGCTTGTCCTCCTCGCCGTTGTTGTCGTGCACATGCGTGGAGCGTATCCGGTCCTTCATGACGCTGAACGCCGGTTCCACACCTTCGTTCAGGTGGGCGTGGCCGACGTCGAAACAGAAACCAAGATCCAGATGTGTCAATTCCAGGAGGGTCATCAGCCGCTCGCCGCTGGAAAAGCCGTTCGGGATGTTCTCCAAAAGAACCTGCACACCGCGTTGGCGCGCGAAAAGACTGATCTCCTCGAGCGCGGTAAACGCCGCTTCCAGTTTCCGCTCGCTGTATTCCTCCCCTGCCGTGCCTACGTGCTGGATCAGGTAGCGGAACGGAACGGTCTCGGCGACCTCGATCGCTCGTTTGATCTCATCTACCATCTTAATGCGTTGCTGCTTCACCGGTTCGGTGATGGTGATGACGGAGTGCGGGCCGGAGCGTCCCCAGATCTCGTCGGTGTACATGGGCGCGTGCAGGGAATGGATCTTGAGGTCCGCATCCCGAAACCAGTGGCCGAGTTCGTCGGTTTGGCTTTTGTTATGGCAGTCCAGGTGCTGGGGCGCGCAAAAAATTTCGACCGCCGGTATGCCTGCCTGCATGATCCTGTTGAGCAGGGCGACTGTCAGCCGGTGTTCGACGAACAGGTGAGTGGAGAGAACGTGCTGCATGCTTCAATATCCTTTCGCGGTACCTTCGGTACGGGGATCGGCGGCTCCCTGCAGCCAGCCATCGGCAGCCAGGACAGCGGCCGCTTCTCCCATGGAGTTCACAATGCCGATCTTATGCCCGCGGGACCGGAGCAGGGCGATGGTATCGGGCGAGAAGCCACGCTCCATGCGGATTTCGTCCGGGTACCACTGGTGATGAATTCGGGGCCAGTCGACCGCTTCCTGGATATTCATACCGAAATCCAGAACGTTCACGATCACCTGGAGCACTGTATTGATAATCGTGGGACCGCCGGGCGAGCCCACAGCCATATAGAAGCGGCCATCGCGGAGCACGATGGCCGGAGTCATGGAAGAGAGCGGCGTTTTTCGCGGCTGGATCGCGTTCGCCTCGCCCTGAATCAGCCCGAACAGGTTGGGCGAACCGGGCTTGGCCGCGAAATCGTCCATTTCGTTGTTCAGCAGAAAACCCAGACCGGAGGCGGTAACTCCGCTTCCATAGCCGCCGTTCAAAGTGTAGGTGACAGCCACCGCGTTTCCCGCGCCGTCGATGATGGAATAATGCGTGGTTTCCGCACTTTCGGCGGCGCCCCATGCGCCCGGCCGGATGCGCGCGCTGGGGGTGGCATGCGCCGGATCGATGGACTGGCGCAGGCGTGTGATATAGCGCCGGTCCAGCAGCCGGGAAACGGGAACCTCGACGAAATCGGGATCGCCCAGGAACTCGGCCCGGTCGGCGAAATAGCGGCGCATCGTCTCGGCCATGAAGTGAAGCGACGCGGCGGAACCCACTCCGCTCTTCTCGTATCCGGAGCCTTCCAGCACACCCAGCATCTGCAGAATGCCCAAGCCCCCGGAACTGGGCGGCGGCGCGGTCACGATGGTATAGCCGCGATAGGAGCCGCTCAGCGGCTTGCGTTCGACGACCCTGTAATCCCGCAGGTCCGCCGCGGTGATCAGGCCGCCGTGCGCCTGCATGTCCGCCGCCAGCAGGCGGGCGGTTTCGCCCTCATAGAAATCCTGGGAGCCGTCGCGCCGGATGCGGTCCAGGGTCCGTGCCAAGTCGGGCTGAACCAGGGTCTCACCGGGCTCGTAGAATTTCCCGTCCCGCAAAAAAACCCGTTTGGAGTCCGCAAACGAGCCGAGCAATGCGGCTTTTCCGCGCAGGGAGCGGGCCAGACCATAGGAGACCGGAAAGCCTTTCGACGCCAGCTCGACAGCCGGAGCGACCAGTTCGGCCCACGGCTTGCTGCCATATTTCTTCGACGCGTACTCCAACCCGCGCACCGTGCCCGGCACGCCCGGGGCGCGGTATCCGGCGATGCTGTCCCGTGTGAGTTTGCCGGCGGCGTCGAGATACATATTGCGGGATGACGCCTCCGGAGCGCGCTCGCGAAAATCCAGAAAGGCGGTGCGTCCGCCGGCCAGGCGGATGAGCATGAAACCGCCCCCGCCAATGTTGCCCGCTGTAGGATGAGTCACCGCCAAAACCAGGCCCACCGTAACGGCGGCGTCGATGGCGTTGCCGCCCGCCTGCAATATCGCCAGCCCGGCATCGGTGGCGTGCGGCTCGCAGGTGACCACCATCGCCCGGCGCGCGTAAACAGGCTGGCGCGCCGCGAGAAGGGCCGACCCGGACTGCGCCGCCAGGGCGAGCAGGACAAGCGGCAGAAAATTCCACATAAAATTCGATTTTACTATGCGGCGGGTTCAGGCCTGCGCCGGGCGCCGCCGTTTCCAATCGAACAGCACGATGCCCGCCGATACGGAGACATTCAGGGAGGAGATGCTTCCCTCCATGGGGATACGAACCAGCGCATCGCAGTGCTTGCGCACTTGCTCATGCAGTCCTTTTCCTTCCCCGCCGAAAACGAGCGCCGTGGAAGCCGTGTAGGAGACGCGGTCATAATCCTGATCCCCGCGCTCGTCCACCCCGTAGATCCAGAAACCGTGCTCCTTCAATTGCTCGAGCGCGCGATTGATGTTGCCGGCCCGCACCACCGGCAGATACTCCAAAGCGCCGGCAGCGGCTTTGGCGACCACGTCGGTAAGACCCACGGCGCGCCGTTCGGGCACGACCACGGCGTCAGCCCCCGCCGCATGCGCCGTCCGGATGATCGCCCCCAGGTTGTGCGGGTCCTCCACACCGTCCAGAACCACGAGCAGCCGGGCGGACAAAAAGTCATCCAGGTTGGCGTATTTCTTGGATGCGCCAAGCGCCGCGACGCCCTGATGCGCGGCGGTGCCTGCAAGGCGGTCCACGGCAACATGGGGTTCGAAGCGAACCGGAATGCCGGCCTCGCGCGCTTTATCGACGATTTCCTGTATCCGGGGGCCGCCGGCTCCTTTGGCGATCAGGATTCGTTCCAGGGCATGGCCGGAGCGCAACGCCTCCAGCACGGGGTTGATGCCGGTGAGAATTGCCATTCGTTATTGTTCCGGCTGCACGCAGAGGCCGTTGTTGAAGCGGTTGGTAAAGTTCGCCATGGCCGTCACCTTCGGCGGGGAAGGAAA
>JAMCRM010000168.1:3645-4825 GCA_023380575.1 Acidobacteriota bacterium
TGAATCTTCGGCCGCGGCCTCCCGGGTCAGTTCCCGGGCGTACTGAATCGCGGCGCGTTCGGCGGGGCTAAAGCTGTGGTCCTGCTCGGTTTGCAGCGCCCGCAGCTCGTCGCCGGTGATGCCCGCCTTCTTGCCCGAGGCGGTGTGAGCGGCCGTACAGTAAGCACACTCGTTCGCATAGGACGCGGTCAGATAAACCAATTCCTTAATCCGCCGTTCCACGGACCCGGAGCCCACAATGGCGCCGTATAACGGAACGAAGTTCTTGAGCACCTCCGGCCGATTCGCCATGGTGCGGAAGAAGTGGTTGGGCCGGTTGGACCTGCGTTCCAACTCCTCCAGATACGTGTTCTGCGCCGGTTCAACCAGCTTAATTGTGGAAGGCATACCTGACCAGGATACAAGGCCAAAAAGGAAAGGCCAGAAGCGACAGTATGAAAGATTACGTCAACTCGCCTGGACGTTAGGCGGGCGCTGCAGCGCGATCACTTCCCCGGCTTTCAACCCGGAGACAACCACGGTCTGAATATGGTTCTTCGGCCCCAGCTCCACTTCGCGCGGCCTGAACTGGCCGTTTTCCTTGACAAAAACCACATTCCTGCCGTTTTCCGATTGCACGGCCTCCAACGGTATCAGGAGAGAGTCCGGCTTTTCCGTCAGGACGACATCCACAGCCGCGGACAGGTCGGGGATGATGCGCGGATCGCTTCCTTCAATCGCCACACTGATCGGAACGTTACGGACATAGTAATTCTGCCGCCATCCGCCGCTGGCCAAAGCCCCCACGCTTTTCACCTTCGCTTTCAGCCGGAGCGCCGGAAAAGCGTCGAACACCACGCTGGCGGATTGCCCGATCCGGATAAACTCACTCTCCACCTGGTTTACCGACGCATCCACGAGCATATGGGAGGTATCCACCACCTTCATAAAAGGCTGGTTGGGTGCCACCTGGTCGCCTTGCTGGACCTGCGCCATCTCGCCGGAACGCCAGAACGTCTGCATCACAACCAAGCCGGGCATGGGCGCGTTCATGGTGAACTTGACGATGTCGTGCGCGTGCCGTTCCCGGTGACGCACATGGCGGTCGCGGGTGAATTCGAGAATGCGAATTTCCGACTTATGGCCGATCAATGTGGTATCGAAGTCCTTCTTCAGCTCGTCATACTGCGCCTGCGCCTGG
>JAMCRM010000169.1 GCA_023380575.1 Acidobacteriota bacterium
GTTGACGTCGCTCTGCATGAAGGCGAACTGGGCGAGTTTATTCAGGTAGGTTTGGTTCCGCCGGCCACCCGGAGCACGATTACGCGAATGCACGCGATGGCGGATCCGGAGCGCATCAAACCTCTGCGCGACAAATCTCTGCGACGGGCGGCGGCCGTCTACGCCCCCGCCGAGGCGCGCGAAACCGCGCACACATGGACATACCGGCAGGCATTCCAGCACCCGCGCATCGAACGGGGGCAGCGTTTGCTCGAGCTATGGAAGGCCGAGCCGCGGGCGCGAATCACGGTGCGTTTCGAAAGGATCAGCTCGCGCGCGCCGGAGGTGTTGTACCTGGAATTCTACCTGCCGGAAGGCCTGCCGCTGCCCGTGTTTTCCTGCGGCGGCGTACCATTCACGCCTTATCGCGATCAGCTTCCGGGGTGCTGCCGCGACTACTTCGCCATCGACGGCTGGGCCCATTTTCGCGGCGAGGGCGAATGGCTGTGGGTGAGCCGCGACGCGCCGCTTGTGGCTGTGGGCGGGCCGCATACCGTGGAGCGCCATCAGAACGAGCCAAAAGATCGCAGCCGGCTGCTGTCCATGGTGTTCGACAACTGCTGGCACACGAATTTCGTAGCCGACAGCAGCGGCGCCATGGAATTCCAGTTCGACTTGGCATGGAGGGAGCAAATCGGGCAGCCCGCGGAGTTGGCGGAAACGCTGCTGTCGGAACCGGTTGTAGTGGTGAACCCGGCGGTGCGCGATTCCCCGGCGATCACGAACGATCTATGGCGGCCGTAATCTCGAGTCTTATGTTTTAGCGGTCCAAACGCGATCCACCTTTGTCAGGGAATCCAGGAGTACTCTGCCGTCTTTCCGGAGATAGCTGCCGCACGAGACGAAGTAGCGGGTAACCGTGTCCGGCGTGCTGCCTGCTGAATGCGCCGGCCGCGTTAACGCCAGCAGATAGGCGTCGGTATCCCAGCCGTCTATGATGTTATTGCTGTTGACGTGCATGCGCCGCCCATCAGCCTGGAGGTTGAGGTACGCCTCTGTAACCTCGGCTCCGTGGCGAATCCGCACTCCCAGCATCTCAGGCCCGCTGAGCAACTCGGTTGCAGGAGGCCTCTGACCTTCCACGTGGGGCAGCACGGCCACGGCGAATTTCTGCTCGCGCGCAGGCGTCTCGGGCGTGAGGCTCAGGTACGCTTTCTTCTCGTCCGGTTGATGCTCGGCGAGTCCCCACTCTTCCCGTACCGATAGATTTGCGGGATGAATAAAACGGACCGCCGCTCGAGCCTTGCCATTGGCCACCAGCACCTCATTGCCGCTCCGCTGCGCTTCTCCGTCATAGTGCAGCAGCCAATCGAACCGCCCCGCCTCATACGCCAGAACATCATCGAATATCAGGATTGCCCCGCCAACCCACAGCCAGTGGCGATAGTTCCGGCTGAAATATCGCGCCATCGGTCCCGTGGCATCCGCGTACACGTATTTCACACCGGAGTGGTCCACGAGGCTGTGAACCTGACCCGGAAACTTCGCACCGCGGATATGGTCCTCCTCCGGCTGACCTTTCCCATTGAAGAGAATTACATTATGGGCGCGGCTTTGGACGTAATAGCGTGAATACTCCCGACGGTTGTAACTGCATGTTCCTGAATCGATCAGCAAGGGACGCCCGGCGTGGAAGACGATGAACGAGCCCGCGTCGGCGTGGGCGTGGTTCCAGGTGGAGCCGGATCGTACGGCCAGCATCGTTGCGTCGTTCTGCCATGAGGAGCGCAGAGTGGCCCAACCGATGTCAGCGAAAATGGCCGACGTAGGCAGCCGCGGGGGCGGGGTTGCCGGGCTCCCGTCATCGAGCAGCAGGGAAAGCGCGTCCGGGCGGCCAGCCTGGGTGCGGCTCAGGTACCAGCGCGCGGTGTCGCCACCGAGATGGTTGGCCAGCAGCAGGCTCATGGTGCGTTCGCCGCTGGGGCGAATAGGCGCGTCGCCGAAATTCACGGACAGACAGGAATCCGCGGCCGGGTACAGATTGTGCGCGAAGAAATCCGCTGCCTTCTCCAATACGGGGATTCGGGGCGGCGGGGCCTTGAGGACGTTGGCGCAGGCAAGCCGGAAACAGAGGTATTCGGAAAGCGCGTAATTCGCATAGGAGACGCTCTCGTAGAAGCCGCCCTCCGGATCGAAGTTCGGCGCTTTGTTCTGGAGCACATTCCCGGGGTACTGAAACCATTCGCTGAGGCCTCGCACCACGCTGTCCACCCAACTGGCCGCTCGCGGCTCATCGCCCAGCAGCGAGAGTGCGGCGAGCCCCGCCATTGCCACACAGACGCTCCACCAGTTGTGTCCCATCGAATCCAGCGAGTGAATTCGCTTGTCCGGCAGCACCCAGTCGTCGAGTGTCGGCAGAATCCCCAGCCGGACCATCGCCTGGGCGATGCTGCGCCGGTCTTCCGGCGAGAGATAATCCCGGATGCAGTCGTATCCCGTGGCGTAACCGAAGCAAAAGCGCGCGGTATTCAACTCCGAGTGCCAGGGTGGAACGCGTGCCGCCAAGCCCTGCCCGTACCACCGCTGATACGAGCCGTAGTACAGCATGGTCTGCCGCAGTTTCTCCGCATACGCACGATCGCCGGTGACCTGATATGCGAGCCCCAGCGTCAGGCCCATATCGGAGATCTGACTGGAAGGCGTGCCGTAGTTCGCGTGCTGGCCGCCGCCGATTTCGGCAGTCTTTTCCGGAACCGCTTCCGCCTCGCGCAGCCGGTTCGCCCGTTCGAGGATAGAGGGCCAGTCGGATTTCTTCCTGATATCCGCAATCTGATTTCGGCTGAAATACAGCCGTGGAAAGCTCTGGACCCAACCCGCCTGGGAGCCGGCCCAGGATACGGCTGCGCGAACCTGGAGTCCGGCTCCCAACAGAACCGGGCGGCTCAGAAACTCACGACGTTTCATTTTCTGCCTCAGAAGATAAGCTTCAACTCCGTGCATTTGGGTTGTCAAGGCAAAGTGGCCGAGCGGGTGCACGACATGAAAGTGCGGTGTTTGAGGTATTTCATTACGTTCGCCTGCCACGGCGCGCGCTTCGACGGCGACGAATCGGGATCAGTGGATCGGCGTCACAATTTGGTGGGCAGCCGGTTGTTGGAGCCCGATGCACAACGCCTCATGGCGGAACGTCGAGAAATGCTCCAGGATCCCTATGTGCTGGACGAATCGGGCCGGGCAGTGGTACTGGCGGCCATCCAGAGGCATTGCGCGTACCGCGGCTGGAACTTGCTGGCTGCGCACGTCAGATCCAACCATGTGCACACCATTGTGG
>JAMCRM010000170.1:0-1414 GCA_023380575.1 Acidobacteriota bacterium
AGGACGGGCGGCGGCACGCAATTCGGGCGCTTTGGCCAGCCGTGCCCCCTTGCTGCTATTCCTGGACGACGATATGGAGGCTGGCCGGACCTTACTGGCCGCCCACGTCGAGGCCCATGCGGCGCGACCGGGAGGGGCCGTGCTGGGTTATTTCCCCATGGCAGGAAGCCGGGAGGACAACGCCTTCGCGGGCGCTGTCGCGTTGTGGTGGGACCGTGCTTTTGCCACACTCGCGGATCCGCGCCATCGTTTCACTTACAAGGACTTCTGCTCCGGGAATCTGTCGCTTTCCCGTGAGTTATTCCTTGATATCGGCGGGTTTGACGAGAGGATTGGACCAGACGCCGCCGGCGAGGACTGGGAACTCGGATTGCGGCTCATGAAACGCGGTGTCACTCTTCGCTTCGTGCGCGAAGCATATAGCCGCCATCACGGCGAGTATTCGGCGGAAGAGGCTTTGCGTCGCGCGAGGGAAGAAGGTTATGGACACGCGCTCATCGCAAGTTGGCATCCGGAGACGTTCTCCGATTTCAACCTGCGCCGGCTTCAGCGCATCGGCTGGCCCGGTCCGCTGTGGGGAATCCTTTGGCGGCATCCCGGGCCGGCTGCGCTCGCCGCCTGGCATTTCCATGTGCTGCGCGCGCTCGCCGAACGCTGCCGGTGTCACCGCGCGATGTGGTGGATTCACAATTGCCTGTGCGGCTATTCTTACTGGCGGGGTGTGCGCGATGCCCTTGGATCGCAACGCGCGTGGCTGCGGTTGGCCGAGTCGGCGCAGGCCGCCAGCGAAATGCGGCCGGATAGGAAGCGGTTCGTCTATGAATCTTCGCAAGTGGATTCATTTCCGCGATCTTCTGCGTGAGATGGTGGTCCGGGACATGAAGCTGCGTTACAAGCGTTCCGCCCTCGGAATTTCCTGGTCCCTGCTCAACCCGCTGATGCAACTGCTGGTCTTCGGTTTCGTGTTCCGCCTCCTGCTGCCGCTCAACATTCCGGATTACGCGTTGTTCCTGTTTACGGGAATCCTGGTCTGGAACTGGCTGCACTCATCGTTGTACTCGGCGACCGGCGCTATCGTGGACAATGCCGCCCTGATCCGGCAGCCGGGCTTTCCCGCGGCTGTCCTGCCGATTGTGAGCGTAGCGGCGAATCTTGTGAACTTTCTGCTGGCCCTGCCGGTACTGATTGTGGCGCATCTGGCGGCGGGCCACCCGCTCACCGGCGCCGTATTGGCGCTGCCGCTTCTCATCGCCGTGCAATTCACTTTCACGTTGAGCCTCGCCTACCTGCTTGCCACCCTGCACGTGCCATACCGGGACACCCAGTACATGCTCGGAGTTCTGCTGATGCTGGGATTTTATCTGGCTCCCGTTTTTTACGATTCCGCGGCGATCCCCGAGCGTTACCGTCTTTT
>JAMCRM010000170.1:1424-2763 GCA_023380575.1 Acidobacteriota bacterium
GGACTTAACCCTTTGGTGCACCTCATCGAAGGGTACCGCTCGATTCTGCTGCATGGCCGCATGCCGAACCTGCCGGCGCTGCTCCTGACCGGCATATGTTCCGTCCTCCTTCTGTCGTTAGCCTGCCGGTACTTTCTGCGGATGAGTTACCGGTTTCTGGATGAGCTCTGACCATGGGAGAAGCCATTTCGGTGAAGGGCTTGGGTAAGCGCTTTCGACGCTATGATCCGGACCGTCCCTGGACCTTACAGGAGGTGTTTCTAAGAAGTCATCGGAGAGCGAAGCCGCCGGAATATTTCTGGGGCCTGCGGAATATCGGTTTTGCCGTCGCGCCGGGCCGTACGCTCGGAGTCGTGGGGCGCAACGGCGCGGGGAAATCGACCCTCTTACGGCTGATTGGCGGAATCGGCAGGCCGGACGAGGGCAGTGTGGCGGTGCATGGACGCATCAGCGGTCTTCTGGACCTTGGAGCCGGCTTTCACCCCGACCTGACGGGACGGGAGAACGTCTATGTGAGCGGCGTCATTTCCGGACTGACCCGCCGCGAAGTAACGGAGCGGTTGGATTCCATCGTCGCATTCTCCGAATTGGAAGAATTCATCGATACCCCGCTGCGCACTTACAGCAGCGGGATGCAGATGCGTCTGGCGTTCGCCGTGGCGGCGCACACGGGACCCGATGTCCTGCTGATCGACGAGGTGCTGGCAGTCGGAGATTTCCCATTCCAGCAAAAATGCATCAGCCGGATCTCCGATTTCAAAAGGGAAGGCTGCACGATCGTGCTGGTCTCGCACGATACCTCGCTGATTCGCGAGATGTGCGACGAGGCCTTGTGGCTGGATCGCGGGCAGGTGGCGGCCTATGGAGCGGCGGGGGAGGTGGTGGCCGGGTACATCGGAAGGATGGAGACGCTGCGGCGCACTCCAAACGAGTGGCCGGCCTTCCGGACGCCGGACGGACTCGATTTGCGCGTTCGGGAAAATCGCTTTGGATCGCTCGAAATGGAGATCCGAAATGTGCGCATGCTTGGACCCTACGGCGCGCCGCTCACCTCACTCGACCCGGGCGACTCGTTCTCGGTGCAGATCGCCTACGCGGGCCGGTCACCGGGATACGAGCCTGTCTTCGGCGTTACGATCACCGATGGCGGCGGGCGTGTCTGCTACGACACTAGCAGCGATGATGCGGGCGCGCCCGATCTGGCGATGACGGGAGATGGCGCTGTGGTGGTACAAATCGACGCTTTGCATCTGGAGCCCGGATCGTACTATCTGGACGCCGGCATTTACAGGCGCGACTGGAGCTACGCCTATGATTACCATTGGCGGGCGTATCCGTT
>JAMCRM010000170.1:2795-3334 GCA_023380575.1 Acidobacteriota bacterium
ATCGCAACAACCGTTTCCGCGGGCCTAGTCCGCTCACAAGGGCTCGGGCCAGGTGGCTTCTCTGCGATTGGCTGGGAGCGCCGCCTACTCCCACTCGATAGTGCCCGGCGGCTTGTGCGTGAGGTCGTAAAAGACGCCGCAGACGCCCTCGATTTCGAGCAGTTCGTGGGCGATGGCGCGCAGTGTCGATTCCTCCATGCCTACTGATTGCGCGGTCATGCCATCCACCGAATCCACCGGGCGAAGCACCACGGAATCGGGGGCCTCGGCCGTGCCCAGCGGAATCAGGACCACCGGAAACTGCCAGACTTTCCTGTCGTAACCCGTCTGCTGCGAAATGCGCCGAATCGCGGCATCGGCGCAACGCAGGCGGTGCAAGCGCCGTGGGGTCAGCGCGCTCGCCCACACCCGCATGGCGGATACCGGCACGGTGCTGGAGCTGCGCCGCGCCTTTGCGCCCGGCATGATCACCGCGCTGGTGCGCATTGAGGGTCGTCCCTTCGGCCTGATCGCCAACAACCCGCTGCATCTGGGGGGCG
>JAMCRM010000171.1 GCA_023380575.1 Acidobacteriota bacterium
GAGAATGTGCATATTTTCAAAAACTGCAAGGGATACGTCGTCTGCCCCTGCCATAACATACAGGTCAATACGCCGAAGCTCATCATGGCGGGGCGCAGTTCGACGGCGAACTGACGCACCATTTCGATGGTGAGTTCGCCGCAGTCATGGAAGATCAAATCCACGCCGTGCGCGCCGAGCAGGCCGCGCAGCCGCCGGTTCGGCCCCAGGACAAAGCGCTCGAAGATATCGGAACCGGCGCGAAGCTGCCGCGGCGACAAATAGATTTTGTTGGCGGCCGGTTCGCCTACGATCACCGCGCGCGCGCCGGCGCTGATTTGGGCCTTTGCCGACCGCGCAACGGTCGCTTCCGCCAGGGCGAGGCAGCGCTCCATCAGAAGCACCCCCGCATCCTCCCCGGCCGTCACGCCGTTGCCGGCCATGGCCACGGCCCAGATCGGGTCGGCTACGAGTTTGGTCGCCAGCGAGAACGGGCCGATAAGCATGCCGACAGGAACCAGATCCGTTTTTTCGGAAATGTAGCGCACCGCGCCCTGGTTCGCCGCGATGCGCCGGGAAAAGGGCCGGCCGGCCGCGGCATAAACATCATCCAACACCGCCAGAGCCGGCGGTTCGCTCAAGTGATAGGAATCGGCCTCAGCGTCCGCCACGCCGAGGAACGAAAGCAGGTCCGCCTTTTCCAGGGCGAGATCCATTAACGGAAAGGCGAGGGGCGTATGGAAGCGGCGCGCCGTGGATTCGACCACGCGCCCCAGCCATCCGGCGTCGTGCTTGACGGTCTCCGGATCCGATTCCTCATGCAACACCAGATCCGCGCCGACCGGCATTCTCAGCCCCGATCGCGCCAGCTCGATGTAGATGGATTCAGGCTTGGGCACGGTTCACTTCCTCATAGATGGCAACAATGTTGGCGGTCGGCGTATTGACCTGTATGTTATGGCAGGGGCAGACGACGTATCCCTTGCAGTTTTTGAAAATATGCACATTCTCCCGAACCTGCCGGCACACGTCTTCGGGCGTCCCGAACGGCAGCGTATGTTGATTGTCCATGCCGCCATGGAACACCACGGACCGTCCGAATTCGGCGGCGAGAAGTTCGCGGTCCATGCCGCGGCAGCGCCACTGAACGGGATTCAGCACGTCGATGCCGATCCCGATCAGATCCGGAAGCAGGGGACGAATGGCGCCGTCGTCGTGATGAAACGCCAGGGCGCCACGTGCGTGCACGAGGCCGATCATTCTGGCGAGCCACGGTTTGATGCACCGGCGGAACGCGCCGGGGCTCATCAACAGCGACTGCTGGGTTCCGAGATCTTCCGCCACGTAGATGAAGTCGACGAGGTCCCCCGCCGTGTCCAGCACGCGGCGCACGATGCCTGCATGAATCTCGAAGATGCGCTCCATCACGGCGTTCACAAATTCCGGCGCGGCCACTACATCCTCCAGCGCTTTGTCCATGCCGCGCAGACGGCAATACAGATAAAACGGTTCGTAGGAGGCGCCCACCACGGGGTACTCCCGCCACTTCAGGCACTCATCGCGGAACCCAGTATAGTCCCAGTCCTCGGCGCGCGGCCAGGGCAAGGCATCCACTTCGGCGAGAGTCGTGGCATTGCGAAGCGGCGGATCGACGGCCTCTTCGTACGTGCCCAGGCCATCCAGGTATGGGATCAACCTCGTCTCGATGTTCCAGATGCTGAACAACGATGGGATGTGCCAGGTGTCCTCTTTCGCGCGCGGGTTCCGGGGCGCCAGGAAGACACACTTGTCGATGCCCAGCGCCTTCCACATTTCGGCTTCGGAGCGGCACTGCAGGGCGGCGAGAAGCCTTGCGGTCACCTCGGCGGTGCCCCAATAATCGCAAGGAACACGGTCGGGCCGCTCTCCCCGAAAGAAAGCCTTCCAGCGCTGTTTGGGAGTCATTCAGCGATTATCGGCCACCCTATTCCGCTTTTCAATGCCGCTTCAGCCGCGAATCAGAAACTTCCGGAGCAGCGCATGAATTTTTTTCGTGGGCGGACGGATAAGCGCCGTCGCTCCCTGCCAGCTCCGGTGGAATACCGGCTTCAGCTTGCTGAACGTATCGAAACCCGCGCGGCCGTGATATTGCCCGATTCCGCTCGCGCCTGTGCCGCCGAAGGGGAGGTCTTCGACAGCTACGTGCATCAGGGTATCGTTCACGGTAACACCGCCCGAAACGGTCCGCTTCAAAACTTCATCCATCACCCGCCGCTTGTGCGTGAACAGGTAGAGAGCGAGCGGACGCGGCCTGGCATTGATGTAGGCGATGGCTTCTTCGAGGCCGGTGTAGGGCTCGACCGGCAGCACCGGCCCGAAGATTTCGTCGCGCATCACCGTCAGGTCGTCGGGCGGGTCCACGAGCAGAACGGGCGGCAGTTTCCTGCCGTTTGCAGGCGCGGAGAATAGCGGGATCACTTCCACGCCCCTGGCGCGCGCTTCCTCCACGTAACCCTCGATTCGCGCAACATGCCGCTCGTGAATGATGGCGGTGTAATCGGGGCTGGCCGTCTCCTCGGGGTAGTAACGCTTCGCGGCTTCCACGCATGCGTCCAGGAAGCCGCGCATTTGCCGGTGCGGCACCAGCACGTAGTCGGGCGCGATGCAGGTCTGCCCGGCGTTGAGCAGTTTGCCATAAGCGATATCGGCGGCGGTGCGCTTGATGTCCGCGTCCTCCGCGATGATCGCCGGCGACTTGCCGCCAAGTTCGAGCGTCACGGGCGTCAGGTTCCCGGCCGCGGCGCGCATTACTTCACGACCCACCGAAGTCGATCCGGTGAACAACAGGTGATCGAAAGGCAGGGAGGCGAAGGCCCTGCCCACGGCGGCATCGCCGGTCACCACAGCCACATGGTCCGCCGGAAACGCTTCCCCGACCAGGCGCGCGAGCAACTCCGCAGTCGCCGGCGTGTGCTCGGAAGGCTTTAGCAGAATGCGGTTGCCGGCGGCCAGCGCTCCGGCAATAGGAGTGAACGCGAGGCTCACCGGATAGTTCCACGGCGAGATGATCCCCACCACGCCCACCGGCTGCGGCATCACCCACGCACGCGCCGGCTGCATGGGCAGCGAAACCGAACCGCGCCGCCGGGCCATCCACTCCTCCACGTGCTTCCGCGCGAAACGAAGGGCGCCTATGGAAGTGAACAGCTCCGCCAGGACGGTCTCCTGGTGGGAACGGCCGCCGAAATCCTTGTCCACCACCGCGATGAGTTCATCCTGGTGCGCGAGTAATGCGGCGAGCAGGCGGTCGAGATGCTCGCGCCGTTGTTGTGCCGATGGGTAGGGGCTCTTGAGAAAAGCGGCCCGTTGGTCTTTGAGTCTGGCGGCAAGGTCCGCTGCAATATCCATGGCTGGAACTATACTAATTCCACCACGACTTTGTTCAG
>JAMCRM010000172.1:0-1835 GCA_023380575.1 Acidobacteriota bacterium
TCGTAGCCAAGGAACTCGCCTCGGGCGGGCTCAGCGTGGTGTTGCTCGAGCGGGGCCGATGGACCACCCCCTTCGACTGCCGCAAGGACGACCTGCGCAACCAGCGCACAACCGTGCTGGGGCATGGCTTCGGTCCCGATGACGAACGGAATCCGCGTGTCATCGTGGAGGGAAAAGGCCCGCGCGTGGTGCGTCCCAGCGAGGGCGGCTACCAGAACAATGCGGCGTGCGTGGGCAGCGGAACCGTGAGCTACGGCGCCATGGCCTGGCGCTACATGGAGCAGGATTTCAAGATGCGCTCCACCTACGGCGTGGTGGAGGGCAGCACGCTGGAAGACTGGCCCATCGGCTATGCGGACCTGGAACCGTTCTACGAGAAGGCCGAATACGAGATCGGGGTTTCGGGCGACGTGGAGCCGGATCCGTTTAAGGCCCCGCGCCGCAAGCCGCTGCCCATGCCTCCCCTGGCCCCCAGCCGGGAATGCAATATCCTGCGCCCCGCAGCCAGGCGGTTGGGGTGGCATCCGTTCGACATCCCCATGTTCCGCAACAGCGTGCCATACCAGGGCCGGCAGGCATGCATGCGCTGCCGCTGGTGCGTGGGCCACGCCTGCGAGGTGAATGCCAAGAACGGGACGCACAATACCGTGATCCCGGCGGCGCTGGCCACCGGCAACTGCGAGTTGCGCACCCGCTGCGTAGCCAAGGAAATCCTCACCGATGCGCGCGGCCGCGCGCGCGGCGTGCTGTACTTCGACGAGAACGACCGCCTTCGCGAGCAGGAGGCGGACGTGGTGATCGTTTCCTGTGCCGCCATCGAGTCCGCGCGCCTGCTGCTGCTTTCCAAAAGCAAGCTATTCCCCAACGGTTTGGGCAATCGCTACGACTGGGTCGGCCGCAACCTGCAGGGCCATACCTACGTGCGCGCGGCCGGGCTTTTCGCGGAGGAGACTTACGACGATCTCGGTCCCGGCTCGGGAGTGGCCGTCTGCGATTTTTCGCACGGCAACCCGGGCCTGGCGGGCGGCGCCATGCTGTGTAACGAATTCATCCGGAGCCCTTACCAGTTCGTGGAGAAAAGGCCTCCCTGGGTGCCGCGCTGGGGGCCGGAGCACAAGCGCTGGATGCGCCAGGCGTATCGCTACCACATCAGCGTGGGCGGTCCGGTGGAGGAGATGCCGGTGTGGGAATCGCGGGTGGAACTCGACTCCAAGGTCACGGATTACTGGGGGCTCCCGGTGGCGCGAATCTCGGGCCGGAAGCACCCGCACGTCATCGACGTTGCCCGGCGCATGGCGGAGAAATCCACCATCTGGCTCAATGAGGCGGGCGCGGTGAAAACCTGGGGCGGAATTCCGGGACGCGGCCTCAGCGGGGGACAGCACCAGGCCGGCACCTGCCGCATGGGCAATGATCCGAAGACTTCGGTGGTGGACCGGAATTGCCGGATGCACGAGGTGGACAACGTGTTCGTAATCGACGGCAGCGTGAACGTCACCAACGGGTGTTTCAATCCGGCGCTGACCATCATGGCAGTCGCGTATTACGCCTCGGCCGGCCTGCTGCGCGAGTGGAAAGGAACGAGGTTGCGATCGTGAAGCTGGCGCGGGTTGCCGCGGCGGGCGCGGGAGTGGTCGTACTCCTGGCCCTGGCGGCCGTGCCGGCGGCCAATTACTATTACAAATCCTCGCGAGGCGCCGGTTGCGCGCGCTGCCATGAGATCGGGCGGGAGTACCGCACCTGGCAGGCATCCTCGCATCGCAAGGTGAACTGCACGGAGTGTCACACCAGTTCGCTGGCGACGAACCTGCGGCGGGTGGCGGCGCATGCCCGCG
>JAMCRM010000172.1:1845-26357 GCA_023380575.1 Acidobacteriota bacterium
TGCCCGCGGGCAGGCGCCGGAGCAGATCCATCTGGGACTGGATGATGTATTGGCCATGGTGGACCGCTGCCGCAACTGCCACCAGCAGGAGTACGCGCAGTGGCGCAGCGGCCCGCACAGCACCACGTACGCGCGCATCTTCATGGACCCGGAGCACAACCGCAAACGCCTGCTGATGGACGACTGCCTGCGCTGCCACGGCATGCATTTCCAGGGCGCCATCGGCGACGTCGTGCAGCCGCTGAACACGAAAGGTCCGTGGACCTTGAGAGACGTGAAGCTGGTGAGCGCCCCGGCCATTCCCTGCCTGGCCTGCCACTCCATGCACCGCGAGGGCCAGCCAATGATGAAACAGGAGTGGCCGCGGGTGGGCGGTAAGCAGGAACTGTTCCGGCCTTCGCTGGCCCTGATGGACCGGCGTTCCCAGATGAGCTTGAGCCTGGCATATCTGCCCCTGCCGCGGATGTACGAGGGGGCGCGGCAGGTGCGCACGAGCCCGGACCGGCGGCAGGCGCTGTGCTACCAGTGCCACGCGCCGCTGGCGGACGCGCAGGTGCACAGCGGAGACGACCGCACGCCGGTCGGGGTGCACGAAGGACTGAGCTGCCTGGCGTGCCATCAGAAGCACGGGCAGCAGACGCGCGCTTCCTGCGCGGACTGCCATCCGCGGCTCTCCAACTGCGGCCTGGACGTGGAGAAGATGGACACCACGTTCCTTTCGCCCAGGAGCGGGCACGATATTCACTTCGTGAAGTGCGCCGATTGTCACACCAAGGGCGTTCCGCCGCGCAAGATTAACGCCGGGCTCGCAGCCGCAGCGCCTCGCGCACCAGGTGGCAGCAGATGAGCCCGAGCACCGGCAAACCTGCCGTAAGGAACAGCGACGACAGGGCCGCGTCGGGAGCGTACTTCGGGTGCAGCCTTGCGTTGAGGGCCGCCAGGTTGAAAAGAAGGACCAGGACAGCCGTGCCGCCGAGCCAGGCCAGCTTCGCTTTGGGCGCCAGGAAGCGCAGGGCCATGCCGTAAAGCACGGCGAAGGCGGGCACGCACAGGATCAACACGGCATATTCGAGCGTGCAGTCGCGTTCGCCGTGAACGATGTCGTGCATCGCGGCCCAGATCAAGTAGAAAATGAACAGCGTGGCTGTGGCGATCGCAGGCAGTAGCCCGACCATGTAGGAAAGTATAACCGACCCGCCAGTCCTCAGCGGAAAATGCCGAAGATGGCGTCGGTTCCCAAATAGCTCCACATAGACATCCAGCGGCCAAGGCTGGAGGCGGTCATGGCCACGAGCCCCAGCACGAATTCATGGCCACGATCACCAGCATGAATCCGAAGCGGGCCAGTTCGTTATACACGGCTACCGGGATTCGTGCCGCCAGCAGGAGTTTGGAACCATCGAGGGGCGGCACGGGAAGCAGATTGAACAGCGCCAGGTAGATACTGAGCCACACGCCGTGGGCGGCGAATCCGGCCAGGGCGGGCGCTGCGTCATTGGTCAGCGCCGCTACCGCGGCCAAAATCACCGCGAACACGACGTTGCTGAGCGGTCCGGCAAGCGCCACCAGCGCCAGCCCGTTCAAGCCTCCGCGCAGCTTGCCCGGATTGGTCTGCACGGCCTTTCCCCAGCCCAGGAAACCGGCTCCCAGCAGCGAGGTGACGGCAGGCAGGATCACCGTGCCCAGCCAGTCCACGTGCGCCAGCGGATGCAGCGTCACACGACCGTCCAGCCGAGGCGTGTCGTCGCCCAGTTTGGTGGCCACCCAGGCGTGCGCAAATTCGTGGGGGGTGGTGAGCATCCACAGCAGCGTCACGTCCAGCAAGGCATTCTGAATTTCGGGCAGCATGGCTACTTTCGGGGACGGGGCACGGCCCCCACCGCGGACGAGTTCACGTTGCGAGCTTTCGTATCGGCCCAGGCCTTCTTCACCTCATCCGGGAAAGTCTGGACGAGTTGCTCCACGCGCTCCTGAATCTTGCGCACGATTTCGGGATGCTCGGAGGCGATATCGTAGCTTTCGTCCACATCGTGCACCACATCGTAAAGCTCGGGATGCCCCAGCGGGAGATTGATGCGGCCGCCGGCGGGCGGCGGGCTGTACGCCATGGAGTTGTAGCGCGCCATGTGCAGCTTGTAATTGCCCAGCCGCGCGCATTGCAGGTTCCAGTTATCGAAATAGAGATAGACGTCGCGGGTCAGTTCCGTACGGGCGCCGGACAGCAGCGGCCAGATGTCGATGCCGTCCAGCGGCTTTTGGGGCATGGGCGCGGCGCACAGCTTCGCCACGGTAGGAAGAATGTCCATGGTGCTGGTCACGCTGCCGCAGGTCAGGCCCCTGGGGATGTGGCCGGGCCAGCGCGCCAGGAAGGGCTCGCGCATGCCGCCGTCGTAAGTCATGCCCTTGCGCCCGCGCAGCTTGCCGGGACTACCCTGGAACCAGGGGCCGTTATCGCTGGAGAAGAGCACCAGCGTGTTGTTTTCCACCCCCTGCTTCTTCAACGACGCCAGCACCTGGCCCACGCTCCAATCCACTTCCTCCACCGCATCGCCATAGAGCCCCTGGCCCGACTTGCCGCGGAACCGCGCCGACGCGCCCAGCGGAATGTGCGGATAGGTATGCGGCATGTACAGGAAAAACGGCGAGTTCTTCGAACGCTCGATGAAGCCCACGGCCTGCTCGGTGTAGCGCTGCGTCAGGCTCCTCCACCGTTTCGGTGTTGTGCATCAGGGGGCGCGGGTTCATGTCGTTGGAGTACGGGATGCCGAAGTACTCGTCGAAGCCACGCCTGGTGGGGAGGAACTGTGGCAGGTGTCCGAGATGCCACTTGCCCACCGCCATGGTCTTGTAGCCCACTTTTTTCAGCACCTGCGCGATGGTGGTTTCCGAATCCGGCAGGCCGATAGTGTCCCTGGGGAAGAGCACGCGCTGCACGCCCACGCGGGTGGGATACCGGCCGGTCATCAGCGCGGCGCGGGAGGGAGAGCACACCGGGTTGGCGGAGTAAAAATGAGTGAAGCGCGCGCCGTCGCGCGCCAGGGTATCGATGTTCGGGGTGCGGATGGGGCCCCCGTAGCAGCCGATATCGCCGTATCCGAGGTCGTCGCAAAAGATCAGCACGACATTGGGAGGGCGCGAAGGAGCGGCGCTCAGCGCCCCGGCAGCGGTCATGAGAAACTCGCGGCGGTTCATTTGGGGACGATTGTAACAGGCCGCGGTGTTACATTTCGCAAAAGTCAGTCGAACGAAGCCACGTCGAGAATAACGCCGGTACGGTGATTCCAGATGACGGCGAGGCGCCCGATAATGCCGCGCCGGCAATATGGAGGCAGCGGACTGAGGCGGGCCTCCAGTTCGGGGGGGAACGGAGTCAGGCGCTTTTGCAGGCCGGGCGGCAGTGTGCCGTTGCGCCGCAGTTGTTTTTCCAATCCGGGCGGCAAATCACCGCCGCGTTTGGCGAGCCCCGGGGGAAGGGCGGAATTGCCGCGGCTGAAGTAGGCATGAATCGCCGCGCGGTCAGAGGAGCCGAAGCCGTGGTGCGAAGCGGCCTGAGCATGGCCCTTGCCGCGTCCGGGTTTCTGGCGGGCCCATACCGGGGGAAGGCATGCGGCCAACGCGAGCAACACGACAAGCGTGCGTGTCATGCGTAGATGATAACACCGCCCGGACTGTGCCCTCGCGCGCGCGTCTAGGCAATCCTGGGCACGACGAACGGCGCGCGGTAGGGGCGCGTGAACATGCGGGTGGCTTCGGCGTCGCCGGGGCACGTGTAGGTTTTGGCGTCGAACCGAATGGCGCGGCCCAGGCGGTAAGAAATATTGGCCAGGTGCACCAGCGTGGTGGAGATGGCCCCTTCCGAAATGGGAGCGTTCTGGGCGGCTTTGTCGCGGCTGCGCACCACGTCGATGAAGTTGACCCAGTTGTTCCCGCCGCCGGAGCCGCTCGGCCCGGGTTGCTGCTCCTTGCCGAGCCAGGTGCGGTAGCCGCCGCCGAGAGTCATGTAGCCCTTGGAGCCGTACAACAGGCAGCCGATGGTGTTGCCGCCGGGCTTGCCGATGCCGCCCTCCTGGTTGCTGATCCAGTGGCGCACTTCAAACACCAGCAGTTTCTTCTTTCCGCCCTCGTTGAATTCGTAGGTGGCAACCAGGGTGTTGGGCGTCTGCTGGTCGTCGTCGAACATATAGTGCCCGCCCATGGCGCTGACCCTGGTGGGATAGGTGACGCCCAATCCCCAGCGGACGGCGTCCATCTGGTGGATGCCCTGGTTGCCGATATCGCCGTTGCCGTAGTCCCAGAACCAGTGCCAGGTATAGTGGAACCGGTTCTTGTTGAAGGGCCGCTTGGGCGCGGGACCGAGCCACAGATCGTAATCGACACCCGGGGGCGGAGCGGGCTGATCGCTGGCATGCCCGATGGTGTCGCGCCATTTGAAGCACAGGCCGCGGCCCATGTAGACGTCGCCGATCACGCCCTGGCGCAGTTGCCTGACGCCTTCCCGCGTGCCCGCGGAGGAGCGCGCGTTGGTGCCGTGCTGCACGATGCGGTTGTACTTTTCCGCCGCGGCGGCAATCTGCCGGGCCTCGAACATGTTATACGAGCACGGCTTTTCGACGTAGACGTCCTTGCCCGCCTGACACCCCCAGATGGTTTGCAGGGTGTGCTGATGGTTGGGCGTGGCGATAGAAATGGCGTCGATCGATTTATCCTCCAGCAGCTTGCGCACGTCGCTGAAGCCGGCCGGGCGCTTCTTGCCCGATTTTTCGATCTCGCCGAGGCGCCGGTTGCGCACGGATTCATCGACATCGCAGATGGCGGCGATTTCGACGTTCTGCATTTTGGAGTAGTTGGAGATGTGCGCGCCGCCCTGGCCGCGCACGCCTACGCAGGCCACCCGCACGGTGTTGTTGGGGCTGGCCAGCATGTGCGGACGCACGGAGGCCGCCGTGGCCGCGGAAGTCATCAGAAAATAGCGCCGGTCCATGCCGGACGATTATATCGCTTTACCCCGCGCGGCGGACCTGCTCCAGCCCGCGCAGGCGTTCGATGGTGGCCTGCATGGCCTGAAGCTGATGCGCCACCAGGCTGTGGAGGTCCGGCGGCAGAGGGCCGCGCAGAGCCGTCTGGTAGTGCTTGATGGCGGATTCCTCGCCGCGCTGGCATTCGGCCAGGAAGCTGGCATCCACCTCCGGGCGGATGCGGGTTTCCAGGTCGAGCCAACCCGGGTCGAGGACCACGCCGTAGTGGGGCATGGCGGCCGGCTCGGCTCCCATTTCGCGAACGCGCGCGGCGAGCTCGTCGGCGAAAACGGCGTGCTGCCGCGCACAATCGGTAAAGACATCGCGCAGGGTGTCGGAGTGGGCGCCCTTGGCGGCCTTGCGGAATCCTTCCACGCAATCGCCGCAGGTGGCGATCAGGTCATTCAGGACAGAAACGGAATCGGATGCCATGCCCCGTGCAGGGCAGGCGGGATGCCAACGATCAGTTCTTCGCGTGCGACGGCGGGGCCTGTTTCCGCACCTGCTCGAAATACTGCTGTACGTAGGCCTGGAGGGCGGCGGGCACCTCGTCGCGGCTGATTTCGGTGCCGGCTTCGCCATGCGCGGCGTTGCGCTGCGAGTACGGTGTCTGCAACTGCTGGGTACTGGACTGCACCTCGACGGTCACCTCGCCGCTGACGTTCGCCGACCGTTTACCGATGATCTCGCTGAGCTTGCCCATGGCCGCGAGCTGCTCGGCGAGTTTCGGATCCTTGTTGCCGTCCTGTTTACCGATGCCGCTGCCGGGCTGGTTGGAGCTTTGTTGTTCGCCGTTGTCGCCGTTCCCGCGGCCCTGGGCGTTCTGGGCCGTCTGGCCCTCCTGCCCGCTCTGGCCATCCTGGGACTCGCCCTCCTGCCCGGACTTCTGCCCGCCCTGCTGCCCCTGGCTCTTGTTCCCCGCCTGCTGGCTATTTTGCCGGCTGTTCTGGTTCCGGGCCATTTGCGGCTGCCCGCCGCTGGCTCCGGCGGGCTGCGGCTTCATGCGGGAGAGCAGGTTCTGCATGGCATCCTTGAATTTGGACAGCAGGCTGGAATTGTTGCCCGCGGATCCGGGGGGTGTGCCGGATTTTCCCTTTTGTCCAGCCAGGTTCTGCATGGAGGGTCCCTGCTGGCCCTCGGAGTTTTTATCGCTGCCGGTGCTCATGCCGGCTTCATCGGTGGCTTCGCCTTCGGCCTCGTCGCCATCGGCCTGATCGTCTGAGGTAACCTTCAACGACTGGGGCTGCTGGCCGGATTTTTGCTTGCTGTTCGCCATCTCCGCGGATGCGTCCAGGGCCGCATCGGTAGTCTGCGGCTGCCCGGCCATCTGTTGATCGGCGGCGGGCAGAGAGAGCGTGGCAGCCTCATCAAGGGGACTGTGCTGTTTCCTGGATTGTTTCTTCTCTTCGGCCTTTGCCTGCTGTTGCTCTTCCAGACCGAGGGCGTGTTGCAGAATGCGAGCCATGGGGCGCTGCAGATCCAGCCGGCGCTCCAGCGCGTAACGCAGAGCGAACAGGCTGGACGCCACCAGCAGCAGCGCCGAAAGGGCGTACACGCCGCGGGGCATGGTAAACGGGACAGCGTGGCGAATGCTGATGCCGTCGCACAAACGTTCGGCCTGCGCACGCTGCAAGGCGCGCAACTCCTCGGGGGTACGGGTGCCGGGTGTATCGAAATAAACCGCGGTGGAAAGAGCGTCAGCCAGTCTGAGCCGGGCATCGACGATCTGGGCTACCTGGTAGCGGGAAGGCAGATGCCGCACGGTGCGATAAATCCCCAGCGCGAGCGTGCCGGCAGGCAGCAGGACCAGCCAACGCCAGTCGAGCACCTGGGTGCCGAGCAGCAGCAGAATCACCAGCGCAGCCATCGCCGCGCTTAACGCCCAAGCGCCCTGGGCGAGTATTTCGTTCCACCAATAGCGGCGGCGGGCCTGTTCCACCAGTTCAGTTACCATGTCACAACGTGCCGGGCCACACACCAATCCGGCTATATTGGATGTCCGAAAAGCCGGTTTCGTTTCAATCCTATCATCTTGTGGGGCTAGAATGCCGCGCGAGGAGTTCGACACGTCGGTACTCTTGCAAGTGACCCTCCGAAGTGAGGGCGAGGAAGTAGAATAGGAGTGATACGCCGCGCTGAGAGGACCACCTTGAAGATCCCCGAAGACAGCCTGAAGGTACTGATTGTCGATGACGAATTGAGCCAGCGCACGGGGCTGGCGGCGATGATTACAGCATGGGGCATGACGGCGGAGACCGCCGGGGACGGCAATGAAGCACTGGAGAAGCTGGCGCAGTTTCCAGCCGATGTGATTCTGACCGACCTGAGCATGCCTGGGCTCGACGGTTTCGGCTTCCTGGCCAGGCTGCGCGAAATGGGCGACATGCCGCCGACCATCGTGCTCACCGCGTACGGGAATATCGAAAACGCGGTGAAGACGGTGCATGAGCTGGGCGCGTACTGGTTTCTGGAGAAACCGATTCAGGCAAAGCCGCTGGAAGTCCTGGTGCGGCGTGCGGGGTCGCACGCGGAATTGCGCGCCGAAAAACGAACCCTGGAACGCCAGCTCAGCTACAAGGGGTCCATGGGGCAACTGGTGGGCCGGTCGGCGCGCATGCAGGAAATTTTCGCCCTGTTGCAGCAGGCCGGGCCGAGTAAAGCCGGCGTGCTGATTACGGGCGAGAGCGGCACGGGAAAGGAACTGGTGGCGCGCACCATTCACGCGCTCAGTCCGCGGCGGCAGGGGCCGTTCATTGCCATCAACTGCGCCGCACTGCCCGAAACGCTGATCGAGAGCGAATTGTTCGGACACGAAAAGGGATCGTTCACGGGCGCCTCAGAGCGCCGCGCGGGCTGTTTCGAACTGGCGCAGCACGGCACGCTGCTGCTGGACGAAATCGGAGAGATGCCGATGCAGACACAGGCCAAGCTGCTGCGCATCCTTGAAGATTCCAGGGTCCGCCGGCTGGGCGGCAAAGCCGAATTCGAAGTGGACGTGCGGGTGCTGGCCGCCACCAACAAGGTTCCGGAAGAAGCGGTGCGCAGCGGACACTTGCGTGAGGATCTTTACTACCGCCTGAACGTCTTTCACATTCACCTGCCGGCGCTGCGCGAGCGCCCCGAGGACATTCAGCCGATCACGGAATCCCTCATCGGCGACCTCAACCGCAAGCACGACTGCCGGGTGAGCGACATTGCGCCGGAGGTGCGCGACGCGCTGGAGCGGCACAACTGGCCGGGCAATGTGCGCGAATTGCGCAACGTACTGGAACGCGCCGTGATCCTGGCGGGAGAGGGGACCATCGACATGCGGCACCTGCCGGCGTTCCTGCAGTCCAGGCCGGCGGGGGCCGCTACAGCGGCGCCCGCGGCAGAAGCCCGCCAGACCACGCCCGCGGCCGACGATATGAGCGTCACGTTCCGTATCGGCACCACCGTGGAGGACGCGGAAAAAGGTCTGATCCTGCGCACCCTGGAGCACACTCACAACAACAAGACGCGGGCCGCGGAAATCCTCGGCATCAGCCTGAAGACGCTGCATAACAAACTGAAGGAATACGGCGCCGGAGTGGGCGCGGGGGGATGAGGCCCCACCTACCGGGTGATGTGCAGATTATGATGAATGGCGTATAACGCCAGTTCCAGCCGGTCGGAAACGCCGAGTTTGTCGAAGATGTTGTGGAGATGGTTCTTCACCGTCTGCTCGCTGATGAACATCTTCTCGGCCATTTCCTTGTTCTTGAAGCCCTGCGCGACCAGCGCCACGATCTCGCGCTCGCGCTGGCTGAGAGGCGGCCGTTCCCTCTCACGTTGCGGCAGAACCGGGGGAGTGGGCTCTTCGGAGGCGAATTGCCGCATCACCGCGGCGGTGGTGTGGGAATCGAGCCAGATCTCACCCGCGTAGACTTTTCGTATACTCTTGATGAGCAGTTCTGTGGCGGTCTGTTTCAGAACGATGCCTGAAGTGCCGAACTTCATGGCCTGAATAAATTCGTTCTTGTCCTCAGACGCCGTCAGGACGATGACTTTGGTCTTGTGCTTGGAGGCTTGCAGGCGTTGCAGGGTAGCCAGTCCATCGAGTCCGGGCATTTTCAGGTCGAGCAGCAGAATATCAGGATCGAACTGCTGCAACACTTCGAGCACCTGCTTCCCGTCCTGCGCCTGGGCGACGACCTCAAAGTCCTCTTCCAGAGCCAGCAGTCTGCACAACCCGTCCCGAAAGATCGGATGGTCGTCGGCGACGACGATGCGTATTTTCGTGCGCTCGGGGCTCGGGACGGGCCCGTTCACACCGGTATTGTTCTCAGCCATACAAAATTCCGGTATACTGGCTCAATTTTAGAGATCTGCTAGTACTAAGTCAATTCCGGCTTGGGAAATTACCTGAGCCAGATGGAGCGATATGAGCGAAGAGTTGCCCGAACTGGAATATCAGCGGATTTGGCGGCGGTTGCAACAACTCGGGTTGAACGCATACGAATCCAGGTCGTATCTTGTACTGCTGGGGCACCCACGCTTCAAGGCGTTGGAACTCGCGGCGCGGGCGCATGTGCCCCGCCAGAAGATTTACGAAGTGCTGGACAGTCTTGTGGAAAAAGGATTTGCCCAGGTGGTCCAGGAAAAAACCAAGCTGTTCTCGGCGGTGGAGCCAAGCCTGGCCATACCGGGGTTTCTGGCGCGCAAGCGCCAGATGCTGGAGCAGGAACTGGTGGACCAGGGACGGGTGGCCAGCGCCCTGGCGGACGACCTGAAGGCCCTGTATTCGGAAGGCCAGGGCGGCCGGGGCACGCTCGATTTTTTGCGCATCGTGACCGAACCGGCGCAGACCGCGGCGGAATACCGCCGTATGTTGGCCGAGGTGAAAAAAGAGTACCTGGAGTTCTCGCGCCCGCCCTACGCCGTGGACCCCCTGGATGAAAAGCTGGTCAAGCAGGCGCGGCTGAACGGCGTCACGTGCCGTCTGCTGTACGAAGGCGGACCGCTGGACGACGAACACCACCACACCCTCAAAGATTACGAATCGGCGGGCATCGAAGTCCGCCAGGTGCCCTCCCTGCCCATGAAACTCGCCGTGTTCGACGGGACTCAGGGCTTGATCGCGCTGCTGGACCCGGTGATCACGCGTCCTGCCTGGACGGCCGTCATTTTCAACCACGAGGGCATGGGGGAGGCGATGTCGGGCCTGTTCGAGAGTCACTGGCGCATGGGAACGCCCCTGTAGGCGCATGGGGGGCTGGAACACCGGGCTGTATCAGTCGGCGCACTCGTTCGTGTGGCGGTACGGCGAGGAACTCGTCGACCTGCTGGCGCCGCTGGCCGGCGAGCGCATTCTGGACGCAGGGTGCGGAACCGGCCAGCTTACGGCGCGTATCGCGCAGTCGGGCGCGGGAGTGGTCGGGGTGGACCAGGACGCCGGGATGATTGCCGAAGCGCGCCGCAATTTTCCGCTGCTCCGTTTCGAAATCGGGGACCTGCGCGACCTGCCCTACCGTGGCGAGTTTGAGGCAGCCTTTTCCAACGCCGTGCTGCACTGGGTGCGGGAAGCGGATACCGCGGCCGCGAGCCTGGCCCGGGCGCTCAAGCCGGGCGGCCGTTTCCTCGCCGAACTGGGCGGCAAAGGCAACGTCGCGGCGCTGCTGGAAGCGCTCTATGCCGCGCTCCGGGACTTCGGTGTTGCGGATCCTGATAGTCTGAATCCCTGGTATTACCCTGACGCCGACGAATATGCGGCGGTGCTGGAGCGCGCCGGGTTCACGGTGCGGCAGATTCACCTGTTTGCGCGGCCCACGCCGCTGGCAGGCGGATTGGCCGCGTGGCTGGAAATGTTCGGCGGTCGTTTGCTCCAGTCGCTGGACCCTGCGCTCAAACCGGAACTGCTGCGCAGGGTGGAGCACCATGCTGCTCCCGCGCTGCTCCGGAACGGAGTGTGGCATGCGGACTATAGCCGCCTGAGAGTGGCGGCCCAACGGAGAATGTAAGTGGAGTATTATTGAGGATTACCGGCGGGAAAAAGGGGCAGGGGCCACATCCCAACGTAGCGCACAGCGCTGGGATCGTGGCCCCTTGTCACCCCGAGATGGGTTCCGATTCCAATTGATTCAATTTTACGGAAGCGCCGTGGTGCGCGCCATACAAGAGATTCTGTATTTCTGCGCCGTTATAAAATCGGAGTTATGAGCGAAGCTGAGAAGAACGAAACCGGGCAGGATCTGCACTTGCCCCCTGCCTCGTTCCAGTTCCTGGCGGTCTCGCTGCGTGCGCAGGCGGAGATGCAACTCGGACTGTATCATTTCGGCCCGGAGGAAGAAAAGCCCGAGCCGGATTTTGCGATGGCCCGCCACACCATCGACCTGCTGGCCGTTTTGCAGGAGAAAACCAAGGGCAATCTGACCGTGGAGGAACAGCGGTTCCTGGAGAATTCGCTGACCGAACTCCGCTTCCGCTACGTGCAACTCTACGAAGAGCACACGCACCCGGCTCCCGCCGCAGAGGGCGAGCGCAAGTAGGATGCCGCTGAAAATCACGGTCCTCGGTTCCGGAACCAGCATGGGCGTGCCCACCATCGGTTGCCACTGCGAGGTGTGTACTTCTTCGGACCCCCGCGACCAGCGGCTGCGCCCCTCCGTGCTGCTCTCCTACAATGGCCGCAACGTGCTTATCGACACCACTCCGGACCTGCGCACGCAGGCCCTGCGCACGCGGCTGGAGAAGCTGGACGCGGTGCTGTATACCCACGAACATGCCGACCACATCATGGGACTGGATGATGTGCGTCCGTTCAACTTCCGCCAGAAGGAGCCTATCCCGCTGTACGCCGCGCCGGGTGTGCTGGCCGTGGTGCGGCGGTGCTTCCAATACATTTTCGATGGGGAGAAAAAGGAATCGAATGTCCCGCGGCTGTCGCTCAATCCACTCGACGGCGAGTGTTTCGACCTGTTCGGGATGGAATTCGTTCCGGTGCCGTTGTTGCACGGCTCGGCGATGATTTACGGTTTTCGTTTCGGCCGGGCAGCCTACCTGACCGATCACAGCGATGTGCCGGAAGACTCGCTGGCGCGCCTGAGGGGGCTCGACGTGCTGTTCCTGGACGCCCTGCGGTACAAACCTCATCCCACGCACTCGACCGTGGACCGCTCCCTGGCCACGGCTGAAAAACTGGGAGCGCGGCGGGTGTTCTTCACACATATCTGCCACGACCTGCTGCACGCGCGCGCCGAATCGCGCCTGCCGCCCCATGTGCGGCTGGCCTACGACGGCCTGGAAATCCTGGTTGGGGACGACGCCTGAAATGCGCATTTATCATTCGCTTGCCGAGGCGCCGTCCGATTTCGGCCCCTCGGCGCTGACCATCGGCAACTTCGACGGGGTGCACGCCGGCCACCGGCACATTTTCCGCCGTGTCAGGGAGACAGCCGAAGAGCGCGGACTCAAAGCCTCGGTGCTTACCTTCGATCCGCATCCCACGCGCGTGGTGGCGCCGGCGCGCGCTCCGCGCCTGATGACCACGCCCGAGCAGCGCTGCGCCCTGATGGCCGAAGAGGGCATCGAGCAGGCGCTGATCCTGCCCTTCAACCACGATGTGGCGCAGCTCGAAGCGGCACAATTCGTAAAGGAAATTCTGGTGGATAAACTGGGAGCGCGCGCCGTGCTGGTAGGCGACAATTTCCATTTCGGCCATCGCGCCGGGGGAAATGCGGCCCTTCTGCGGAAACTGGGGCGCGTCCACGGCTTCACCACGGAGATCGTGCCCGCTGTTTCGGTGCGCGGCCGGATGGTGAGCAGCAGTTCCATCCGGCAACTGCTGGAAGCCGGCAAGGTGGCGCGGGCGGCGCGGCTGCTGGGGCGCCCGCACGCGCTCGAAGGGATTGTCGTGCCGGGGCACGGCATCGGCTCGCGGCAGACCGTGCCCACTTTGAACCTGGCCCCTGGAACGGAACTGCTGCCGTGCGAGGGCGTTTACATCACCCGCACGCGCGACCTGGACGACGGCCGCATGTGGCCATCCATCACCAACATCGGCCGGCGGCCCACATTCAATGGCGGCGACCTCACGGTGGAGACGTTTCTGATTGAGCCGCTAGAGGGCGCGCCGCCGCGGCACATTCATGTGGAACTGCTGCGGCGGGTGCGCGAAGAGCGGAAGTTCGCCGGCGCGGAAGATCTGAAGCGGCAGATCCTGCGCGACGTGGAACGCGCAAGGGCATACTTTCGCCGCTGCGCCCGCTGGGTGCGCCGCCCGGCGGCGTAGTCCTCACTGGGCGGCCAGGCGCAGCTCGTCCTCGATTTCGTAGACCTTGTCTTCCAGGTTGCGGGTGGGGGCGCCGGCGGCCTTGGCAGCCTCCAGCTTCTTGCGCGCGGTCTCCAGCCGTTTCTGCAACCCCAAAGTCTTACGGTCGGGCTTGGGCGCGGGTGGTTCGGGAGTATGCGCGGCTTCCGGCCTGGCGGCGGCTTTCTTCGGCTTCGGTTTCGCCCCTGTCCGGTAGCGAAACGCGGTCACCGGCGGGGGCGGCTTCAGGGGCGTTCCGAAATCGGCGCGATATTCCTGGGCGATGCGGACAGCCTCGGTGAGCAGTTCGCGAAAGGCCGCTTCCATGGCCTGCCTGGCTTCCGCGCGGAGGTCTTCGCCCTCCTCTTTCCAGCGCTGATAGCGCGCGATCACATCGCCGGCGGTGGTGGTCTTCGGGTTCGACATGAAGTGTCGATTTTAGCCGATTCGCGGCCGGCTCAAAAGTGAATGCGGCCGGACGCGCGGCAGGTTCGGCCACCTGCGCGAGTTCACCGGAAATCGGCGGTCAGGCGCTTACGATCCCCAGCGGCGGCCGGGAGGTCCACTTGCCCCGCGTGAAATCGGGAAAATCCATGGTGCGGCTGCGGTTCGCGATGGACCGCTCGCTCAGTTCCGTGACGGCACTGAGCGCAGCCGCGTCATATACGTCCATATCGGGTGGCATGCCCTTTCGCAGGCAATCCATGAGGCGCCACGTCATTACGAAATCCATGCCGCCGTGCCCGCCCCCTTTGGCCGTTTCGCTCAGCTTCGCCCACAGCGGGTGTTCCCATTCCCTGGCGTACTTCTCCATGTTCTCCCACTGGTGTGCGGGACTCTTGTGGTCAAGGTAGATGCGCGGGGTCGGGTACTTTTCCACCAGGCCCTTCGATCCCTGCACCAGGAACTTGCGGCTGTAGGGTCGCGGGGTGTTGGTGTCGTGCACGACGATGATGGTCTCTCCGGCGCGTGTCCGAATGGTGGAAGTAACCACGTCTCCAAGCGCGACATCAAGCTGGCTCTGTGGACTGCCCTCCCCAAACTTTTCTCTGGCGAATGCCTTCAGCGAGTAAGACTTTGAGGCCATTGAAACCATGTGGTCGAACTGGTTGCCCCGGTTGATATTGAGGCACTGCGCCACCGGGCCCAGTCCGTGCGTGGGGTAGAGGTCCGCATTGCGGCGCAGCGAGTGATTGAGACGCCACAACAGTTTGCCCGGAGTGGGGACGAACTTACCTTGGCGCAGATCGTGCAGGTAGCCGCACTCGGCATGCACGATCTCGCCCAGCAAGCCCTTTCGGACCATGTTGAGCGTCATCAGTTCCACGCGGTCGTAGCAGCAATTCTCGAGCTGCACGCAGTAGCGGCCGGTGCCTTCGGCCGTGTCCACCAGTTGCCAGCATTCATCCAGGGTCGTGGCGGCGGGCACCTCGATGGCGGCATGCTTGCCGTTCTTCATCGCCTCTACGGCCACGGGGGTATGCAACTCCCAGGGGGTGGTGACGTACACGAGGTCGAGATCCTGGCGGGCGCAGAGCCGCTTGTAGTCCTGCGGGCCGCGGGTGTACGACTCCGGGCGTGGCTTGCCGGCCTTCTCCGCCAGGTTCTGGGTGTTCTCAACCTTGCTGGCGACAATATCGCAGGCGGCTTTAAGCTCGACGCCCGGCATGCGCAGCAGGTTGCGCACGTGTCCCGTGCCGCGGTTTCCAACGCCGACAATACCTACCCGCACCTTGTCAAGGCCCTGTCTCTGGCCGCCGGCGGGCAGCGCAACGGCGGCAGCGGCCCACGCGGCGCCGCGTCTGAGAAAGTCCCTGCGATTCTGAGCTGATGTCATAGAGATAGCATAGGCTATCCCGCTGCCGCGCGCGAGCGGAAACGCCGACTCTGCGGGCGGCGAAACAGCTCCCGCTTATCACCAATGCAATATTTCAGATTGCCTCGGGGGTTGCCTGGTGGTTGCCTTGCGTGCGACCCCGAATTCACATACAATTGCTTACGCGTTTTGGAAGTGAAGACGATGTAGCTCGGAACCGGAATTTCGCGGCCTCGAATTTTGAGGTGCTGCAAAGATTATGCACAGCTCAAAACCGAATCTGCTCTACGCTCTTGCCTTGACCCCGATTTGCCTGCTGGCCCAAGGCAAGCCTTCTTTAGCCGAATATCACATCTACACCGGGAACACTCACTCGCACACGCTTTACACCTGGTCGCACGGCGTTCAGTGGGTGAATAACGGGTGTCGCGGGATCCTGAACTATGGGCCAAACGCCGCCTCAACGAAGCTCGATCTGTGGTCGGAGGGGTACGTCAAAACCGGCAATGCCAAGCCCTGCATTTATGTAATCAACGGCTACCAATACCCGAGTCCCAATATCACCTTGAAGCCGGACTGGCAAAAATATCAGGGGACGCCGTCCCAGCACTATCGCCTCGCCAAGGCCAACGGCTACGATTTTTACGCCACCACGGACCATTCGCAGGAGGCCGGACTGCAACCCGACTCCCCTACCCCCCAGTGGTCCATCACGAGGCGGGATGCCGCGGAGGCCACGAATGGCAATTTCGTGGCCGTCGCCGGATTCGAATTCTCCGAGAATAACGGTCCGGGCGGCACGGGCCATATCAACGTGCTCAACAGCGAGGGCATCCTCAACGCCCTCATGCCGGGAATCGACCTTCCTTATTTTTATAAATGGCTGACAACCGCGAAGCCGACCGCCGCCGGCCCCGTTGTCGCCAGTTTCAACCACCCCGGCGCGCACCAATACAACGACTGGGCAGACGCCAACCCCGCCGTTACCGACATCATTACGATGCTGGAAATCATCAACTCGAACAACAAAATTCATTACGCGGCTTTCGTGAACGCCCTCGATAAGGGATGGAAGGTGTCACCGATCTGCGGTAATGATAATCACGGGCTGGAGGGCATCACTAAGCAAACCTCCCGCACTTTCGTGTTGGCCCGGCGGAAGACGAGGGCGGACATTCTCGAAGCCATGAAAGCGCGCCGCACCTATGCCTCTCTGGATAAGAATATTCAGTGCAGATATACGGTTAACGGCGCATCGATGGGCTCGACGCTTAAACGCCCAGCCGAATTCAAGTTCGACATCGCCATCAGTGATCCGGACGACGGCAGTCCGAATGACAGGATCACCAAGATCGACATTGTCAAGGACGGCGGCATTGTCGTGAAGGAGCACACGCCGGCTCCCGGCTATTCCATCCGCTGGACTCCAACCATCAGCGATTCCGCCGCCCGGTACTTCTTCGTCAGGGTATGGAACGCGGGCGGCGGCGACGCTCCGGGAGCCGACCCCGCCAAGCCGGTGGCATGGCTTGCACCCGTCTGGACCGGCAGATAGACCTGGACGAGGAACGACTTTCCGGCATGGGAAGCCACCCGCCGTGGCGGCCCTCGCGTGCTTCGGTGCAACAGGGTGAACTTAGAAGCAAAGGACAACAGATGACTTTCGCAAAACGTCTCGCGTGCATACTTGTCCTCTCGTCATCCGGCATGCTGTGGGCGCAGACCGGGTTGGGAAGCATCCAAGGTACCGTGACGGACCAGAGCGGAGCTTTGGTCCCAAACGCCAAGATCGTGGCTGTTCACGTTGAAACCGGCAACAGCTTCAATACGGTATCGAACCAGGCGGGGTTCTTTATCTTCCCTTCGATGCAAATCGGACAATACCGTGTGACCGCGGAATTGGCAGGCATGGAGGGATGGCAAAGCCACCTGGTACTGCAAGCCGGGCAGAATGCGGCCATTGCGCCGGTATTGAAGGTGGGCAGTACCGCGACCGAGATTACGGTGGCCGGGGATGTGACACCATTGCTCACAACCACGAGCCCCACCCTCGCGACCGTTGTCGACCGGAAGCGAATCGAAGAACTGCCGGTGAACGGGCGCTACTTTTATAACCTGCTTCTGATCACCACACCGGGCCTGGAAAACGGAGATTATGGCGTACAGAACGCCCAAGTGTACGGGCTTCGGGATACGACGATGCAGTGGCTGCAGGATGGGGCACCGATGAAGGACGCGAACACGGGCGCTATCGTAAAGCGGCCGCCCGGGCTGGATACGATTCAGGAGTACCGCGTGGAACTGAGCGTGCCCTCCGCCAAGTACGACTCGCCGGCCACCACGGTTCTTTCCACCCGTAGCGGGACCAATCTCTGGCATGGCTCTCTGTTCTACACGGGCCTGAACAACGGCTTCGGCCTGGCGCGCAAACGGCAGGATTTTTATACCACGCCGCCGCATTACGTTCGTAACGAATATGGCGCGTCACTGGGCGGACCGCTGAGGATTCCGCATCTGTACAACGGTAAAGACCGGACCTTCTTTTTCGCGGCTTGGGAGGCATTTCATCTCAGAAACGGGTCCACTATGAGCACGAGTGTTCCGACACCCGCGATGGAGCAGGGAGATTTCAGCGAGTTGATCAATGCCCAGGGCCAGCGTATCGCGCTGTACGATCCCTGGAGCACCGCAAGCAGGGCACAGAATTACTCCCGCGTGCCATATCCGGGAAACATCATCCCGACCAGCAAGCGCAGTCCTTTTGCGGCCTATTTTTTCAGCGTGTTCCCGCAAGCCAACCAACCGACTATAAACCCATTGGTGTCCGCCAACTGGTTTGGACCCAACCCGAGCAAACAGGACGATTGGACCCTTACCACCCGTGTCGATCACCGGCTAAGCGATAAGGATCAGATCTTCGGGCGCTATACGATTTCGGACTCGCTGACGGCAAACCGGCGAACATCAGGCAACACATCGCCGATCACGTCGGACAACTATTGGAATTTCCAAACCAACACCCCCAGAACCCAAACCGCGGCCTTCACCTGGAATCACATGTTCGGGCCCTCGTCTTTCATGGAGACGACAGTGACGGCAGAGCGCGACGACTGGCGTTTCGATCTCGGGGGAGGCGTAATAACGGATAATGTCTCGTCCCAACTGGGTGTGCCAAACATATTCGGCTATGGCGGTGCGCCCAATCTATCCAATATGGGGTTCAGCCTTTCCGGGCACGGCACCATCCCGCGCGCCGAAGATACCAAGCCGATTGCCGTCCAGCAGAACTTCACGAAGATCTGGGGCAACCATCAGACAGAACTCGGGTGGCGATTCCAGCGGATGTTCCTGGATGTGATGCCGGACCGGCCGGGCGAGGGCGCCATTTCATTCGATAGCCAGGCGACGGGTCTTTACGATACTTCGACTGGCACGGCATTCAACTCCAAACCTCTGACCGGCTACAACCTGGCGAATTTCTTCCTCGGTGTAGCGGGATCGTACACGCAGCAGATCAACGCTCCGAAGCGCAATTTGCGATCCAACGCGGCCGCCGCCTATGTGCAGGACAACTGGAGAGTCACTCGAGACTTCACCCTGAATATCGGAATGCGTTATGACTACCTGCAGCCGCTGCTCGACGCCAATGGCAACAACACCGTCTTCGACTTCGCAAACCATGCGATCGTCCGCCAGGAAACCATCGAGCACCTGATGCAGCGGGGCGGTACGACACAATCAATGGTCGACCAGTTTGCGGCGATCGGGGCAAAGTTCGAGACCCCGGAACAAGCGGGAATCTCCGGCGACCTGGTCCATGTAGGCCAGCTCAACTTCAGCCCTCGAGTGGGCTTCGCGTATAAGCGCAACCTGGGGGGCCGCTTGGTAGTGATACGCGGTGGCTTTGGCGAGTACCGGTATACCTTGGGCGCGCGATTGTGGAATGCGCAGGCAGGCAACCCGCCCAAGGGCGCCCTCTCCTACAACATCAACTCCGCAGCCAAATCCCCGGATGGGCTGGCGAACTACGGACTGCGCTCAGTACCAGCGGTAATAGCCGGCACAAACTCGGCCATCAATGCTATCGATCCCAACGCTGCGAATTCGATTGCCAGAGGCGTCGGCGTGGTTACGTTTGCTTCCGACCTGCCGACATCGCTGGCACGAGAGTGGAACCTGACGCTGGAGACCGAGATTTCGCACAACACATTATTGCGCGCAGCCTACGTGGGGACCCAAGGTAGAAATCTCGACGAGACGATTTACCGGAACGGCCAGGCCAGCAACTTCGTGTACTACACCGAAACCGGCATGCCGCTCCCCACGGGCCCATACGCTAACGTAATACGACGCGACTACGACCAGACGACCTACGGCGATATTCAGGTTTTCAGCCATGCGGGTTACTCGAACTACAACGGCATTCAGGTGGAGGTTCAGCGGCGTTTCAATAGCGGCCTGGGCTTTCAGTGGTATTACGTGATGAGCAACGCGTTGTACACCGGCAGCGGCAAACAAATCGCGCCCGACAGCTCAAAGCTGCCGGATCCCGTGACCTTCCTGCCCGGCTCGGTGCCATCCGACTTCGACGCGTACAACCGCTTTTATAACTACAGGCGGGAGCCTTCCATTCCCAAGCACCGCGTGAACTGGAATATGCTTTACGATCTCCCCTTCGGTCGAGGAAAGAAGTTGTATTCGCACGCCGGAGGGGTGATGAACCGCATCGTGGGCGGGTGGCAGCTCGCGGCACACAGTTCCATGAGCAGCCGGTACATTACTCTTCCGACTGGCAGTTGGGGACCTACGGGCGACGTGCAGATCTATGACAAGCAATACCCGGTGGAGGATTGCCGCAGTGGCCCGTGCATTCGGGGATATCTCTGGTACAACGGCTACATACCCACAAACCAAATCAATGCGCATAACGCCGCCGGCCAATGCATAGGCGTTTGCGGCGTGCCCTCGAACTATCAGCCATCCAACCAGCCGATTTGGGCGTGGCCGGCCAACCCAAACCGCTCGGATCCGAACTATGCGCTCTACGGAACCAACAATGTCTATATTCCGATGAAGAACGGGAAGCAGCAGCGCATCGCTTACGATACCGGCTTGAATCCCTGGCGGAACCAGTACATTCCGGGCCCGTGGGCGTGGACCGTGAACAGTTCGCTGTTTAAGGTGATTCCTCTGAACGAGCGGCTTAAGCTTCGCATAAACATGGATTTCTTCAATGTGCTCAACATGCCGGGCACTCCAATGCCGAATGCAACCACCGGAATTATCAGTTTGCAGAACTCGAACAACGGGCCGCGGCAGTTGCAATGGACGGCTCGGGTAAGCTGGTAAACGCGGCATCAATGCCATGTCATTCGAAAGCATTCTGGGTATCTTGGCCGGCATGCTCTTGTACGGCGGCGCCATCCTTCAAGGGCAGGCGCCGCCGTCTCATCCAAAGAGTGACGTGTTACGTCCGCTCGCGGTAGGCCTGGACGCCACGCATTCACGGCCGTTCCCGCCTGACTTTTACGGCGCCAACTCGGGTTACCGGAGAAACACCTTTAACTGGGCCGACCCCGCGTTCCGGAAGGCGCTGCAAGGCTTGGGCTTCGTAAGCGTTCTGCGTTTTCCGGCGGGCACGCTGGCAAACTATTGGGACTGGAAGACCGGGACGCTGATCCGCAACTATAAGTACAAGGATGGGACCGGCCCCTTCCGGAATGCCTATCCCAGCCCGCTCGGCGAACTTGCGGCGGAGGCCGGGGTGATGCACGCCCGCGCGCTATTCGTTCTGAACATGCTCACGGATCCCACCTGCGCGCCGCCTGTGGAGGGTTACTGCGCCTTCACGCCCGAGAGCCCTAATCTCACATACCAGTTGGAATTACTCGAGGCCGCCCGGAAGATCGGCCTCGATCTGCCGTATGTCGAACTGGGCAACGAATATTACGTGAGCGAAACCGCGGGTTACGCTTCGGTATATCCCGATCCGTCCGGAAGCGCCGCGCCGCTCGCGTCGGTAGTTTATGGACGGCTGGCGAGTAAGTGGATCAGTGCGATCAGGCAGCGTTATCCGAAAGTGCAGATTGCCGCCGTCGGCGCACACATCACCCGACCACCCGGCAATGCGCCGCGGAGGGCGAAATGGCTTTCCGGCTTGTTTGATCCCGCATTGAATTCCACCGCCGTGGGTGGAAACGGGCGGGCTGCGCTCCAGGGCGCGGACGCCGTCACTCTGCACGTCTACCCGGCGGCGAACCTGCCGCGCGGAACCGCGATCAACCGGATAACGGCGGAGGACATGCTCGGGCAGCCCTTCAAACTGTGGGCCGAGGTAAAGGCCAACGATCTTCCGCTCATTCCTTCGAATGTCTCCATCTGGTTTACCGAATACAACCTGGGCGGGAAAACGGTTCCCGCCCACGGCACCTGGGCGCATGGGCTATACATGGCGACGCTGAGCCTGCTGTACCTTGAGGACGGCCGGGTGCGGATGGCGGTTCATCACGATATCGTGGACAACGCCCTGCACGGCGACCTGTACTCCTCGACCCACGCCTTTGCGGAAAGCAACGGCTGGGCCGTGCCGGCCACGCCGCCCGCGACGGCGCAATGGGGGCAGTCGGCCACCGCGGATGCGCTGAACGTGATCGGAGCGGCGGCGGCAGGCGCCAGCCATGCGGTGCGGTTGACCTTTGCGGGCGTCCCCACGATTAGGGACCGCGCCCGGAGCATCGCCTATCCGGCTCTTTACGGCTGGGACTTCACCGGGCGCTCGACCAACCGGCTGCTGATCTTGAACCTGTTTAACAAAGCGCTGCCGGTCTCCCTGACTGCCTTCGGCGCACGCGCGTCGTATCGCCAACTCTACGGCGACCCGGGAACCTTCGTCACCGGGGGCATGGAAGGCAGTCCCTCGAATCTGATCAAAAAGACCGGTCTGGTGCAGGACACGTCGGCGCTGACTCTGCCCGCCTTTTCCATCACGGTGGTCCAGGTTGGGTCTACGGCGGAGCCCGCCGCCGCCGCGGCCCCCTCGCATCGGCCGGCGGTCTCCTGCCACAGGAAAATATATGGCGACTGAAATACCCGCTTCCGGCTGGTGGCTCGGTGTCGACCGAAGGTCCATCCTCAAACTGCTGGCTGCGTTCCCGTTCGCCCCGGCCGGATTAGCCGGCCCGGTCGGGACCAACTCGATCCAGAGGTACATCGAAGGGCTCGCAAGGTCCGATGGAGGCTTCGCCTGGCCTGACGATCCGGATTCTACCTTAACCTCAAGCTTTGCCGCGATTGCCTGTTGCCGTTTGCTAAGTATTGAGCCGGCCGGGAAAGCGGATCTTGCCAGGTTTATCAGGGGCGCCTATCCCATGCCGGATTACCGTAGGAAGGACCGGCCCCAGCACTGGTTTGACTACGAGCAGATACAAAGTCTCGCCTGGTTAGGAGAATCGCTGGACGAGTTCCGCCGACAGGCGGAGCAGTGGGTCGGTCCGACGCAGTATACGAAGTACTACGAACTGGGCGAGAATCCGGTGCTGCGGCACGAGACCGGCGCGATTTTCAGCCGTCGCCTGTTGGGCTTGCCTTCGACCGAGGCATGGCGCGCGTATATTCTGTCCCGGCGCAGGTCTGACGGGAGTTTTAACAACACGCCCGGCGCCGACGGCAGTGACGGGCATGCCACCAATACGTGGCTGGCCTTGTCGGCGCTCGATGCGCTCGGGGTTGTCCCCGGCAAGAAACAGGAAACCGCCGAGTGGCTGCGTGCATGTCAGATGAAGAACGGGGGGTTCACGTATGCGCCGCATCCCGCCCTTTCTCAGGACGTCCGCGTCGATTACACATGGGCATCGCTGAAAGCCCTGAAGTCCCTCGGCGCCGGTCCGAAGGATCCAGCGGCCGCACGCGCGTATCTCATTTCCCTGTGGAACCGGGATGGCGGTTTCGGAGATCGCCCGGGCCGCGCGTCGAACCCCGTTGCTACCTGGCAGGCGCTCGACGCCCTCGCCCTGCTTGGACCGGTCGCTGAGATTCGGTCCGCCCATCCGCATGTTAGAGCCGCGGAGCCGGCAATTCCGCAGCACCTCAAGGTGCACACCATTCAAATCGAGGCGCCCGGCGTGGGCAATCCTGCCATTGCCGCGGAAATGGCCCGGGAACTCAAGGTCGATCTCTGGGGAGCGAAGAACTCGCCCGCCGGGTGGATCGCTCGCGCCCAGCAGATCGCAAATGCCCAAAAGATTCCCGTAACTTTCTTTGCCTCGAACGAGGAATACGGCACCTACGTGGAAATTCCCGGACTCGGAGCCTATAGCCACCTTTCCGATATTATTGCCCCCGCCGGAAGCGACTTCGGTTCGCCCATGTCACAGAAAGATAAACAGCCGGCCCGGTGGCAGGATTTCGTCGCTCGCCGGATCGCGCCGTTGCGCCGGGCGGGCGGGAATGATGTCTGGCAGTTCAACGAAAACGAGGAATTGAGCCTCATCCTCCTCGACGAAGCCGTCCGGAAAGGCACCTTTTCCGCGATCTGCACATTCCATTTCGGAAAGAATCAGAACTTCCTTCGCGAACAGCCGTTTCTCAACCGCTACCGCGACGTGATGCCGTTCGTCGCGCTGCAGGACACCCATACCCAGACGTGGTGGTGGATGGAGTTCCTGGTTGGGTACCGGACGCTGTTTCTCGCCGAACAGCCTACCTGGGAGGGCTGGCTCGAAGCGCTGCGCCGGAACTGGGTTGTAGACATCCGCCACGACTCCACAACGGACTTCCGGACCCAGGTGGCTGGCGGCTCCAATGCCGTCCGCAAATACGTGATGGACAGGCAGGCGCAGTGGCGATGGTGGGGAAACCGCCCCGACCGCATCCAGCGCCCGTGGGCGTCCCTGGTGGCGGTTACTCCGGAGGATACCTTCGAGGCCGCCCGTCCGCGGGAGGGCGTCAGTTTGCACCTGCGCTGCTGGTGGGACACGCAGCCATTCGGCACGCCGAAATTCCCGGTGGTGGAACTTGTTACGCTCGAGATCGACGGCGCCAAGGTAGAACCCGAGCTGGTTCATACCAGCCCCGCCCGCTCCACCCGCGGCGATGTTTATTATGAGTATCCGGTCGCAGCGGGACGGAAAGGGCGCCACACGGCAACCGCCACGGTACGCATGATCAAGACAGGCGTCCTGTCCAAGGTGACGAGGCAGTTCACCATCTGATGCCATCAGGTTTCAGGGCAACCCGGCGACGTTCGGGTCAGTTACGCGACGATAGCGCCCGCGACGTGTATGATTTCGTGGTCCGCAGTTCGCGGTCGCCATTCTCGGCCGAAGGCTCGATCTCGCTGCCTTCGTGCCATTCGTTCCAACTGGTAATCAGAATCCAATCCGGACGCGCGGCGATGGCCTGCTCCCACAGCACGCGG
>JAMCRM010000173.1:0-880 GCA_023380575.1 Acidobacteriota bacterium
CGCTAAGCCAGCCGCCTCTAAGCCGGGCATAGCGGTGAAGGTGGGAGCACAAATGACGATGAGCGATGGAATGATGTTCGTGGCTCAGGAGAAGGGTTACTTCGCCAAGCAGGGATTGAGCGTAGAAGTCATTCCTTTTGCCACTGCCAACGACGTCGTTCCAGCCGTGGCGACGGGGCAGATAGCGGCGGGCACCGTGGCGCCTAACGCCGCCTTCTTCAACGCCGAAGGGCGGGGCACGGGGATCAAGCTGGTGGCCGACAAGGGCAGCCTGTATCCGGGCATGGACTACCTGCGCATCATCGTGCGCGACCGGACCAACGGGGCCATGGGCTCGGTCACAGTTCCGCTCAGGCGCGAGCCACGATCATAAAGGAGTTCCCTTCTGTTGTGGGGCAGCCCCTCGGGCCGCCCTCGCCGGCATTTGTACAGGCCACCGCGGCCTGCCAGCCCGCCCCACACAAGCCTGATGTCATTCGTTGATGTGCACTACCTGGGCGGGCGCGAAGCCGTTGAACCATGTGGCCGAGGCATTGCTGTAGGCGCCGATGTCCCCGGCATACACCAGGTCTTCGATGGCCAGGTCCGGCAGTTCCTCGGACTGGCTGATGGTGTCCAGCCCGTCGCAGGTCTGCCCGAATACCGCCGACACTTCGGTGGGCCCCTTGCGGAAGGCCTTCAGGTGGTACTGGCAGTGGTCGAAGATGATGCCGGAGAAGGTGTGGTAAACGCTGTCGTCGATGTAATAGCAGGTCTTCCCGTCGCGCACGGCTTTGCCGATGATGCGCGCCACCGAGGCCGCCGCGGTGGCCACCAGGAAACGGCCGGGCTCGGCCAGGATTTCCATCTCCGCGGGAAACAGCCGCTTAATCTCCGCGTT
>JAMCRM010000173.1:890-5199 GCA_023380575.1 Acidobacteriota bacterium
CATGCGCGCCAGCACGCTGAAAGGCTTCACGTGGCGGTTATAGCGCACCGGGAAGCCGCCGCCGATATCCAAAATCTTGATTTCGTAGCCGCGCGTGCGGGCTTCCGCCAGGATGGCGGCGGAGATGTTCAGCGCCTGCACGAAGTTGTCGAAGTTGGCGCACTGGCTGCCCACGTGGAAGCTCAGCCCCTCCACCACCAGCCCGGTCTTAAAGGCCGCGCCGATCAGGTCCACGGCCTCCCCGGAGTCGCAGCCGAACTTGGAGGAGAGCTCCACCATGGAGCCGGTGTTGGGCACGCGCAGCCGCAGCACCAGGCCCGCGTGCGGCGCGTAGCGCTTGATTTTGGCCAGCTCTTCGCCATTATCGAAGGTGAGCAGCGGCTTATAGCGATCCAGCGCTTCCAGGGTTTCCTTCGGCTTGATGGGATTGGCGTAGACGATCTTGTCCCAGATGAAATCCTGCTGCTCCTTCGCGGGCAGGTGCCTGATATTCTCGTAGACCAGCAGGAATTCCGGCAGCGACGCCACGTCGAAGCTGGCCCCGGCTTTGTACAGCGTGCGCACAATCTCCGGGGCCGGGTTGGCTTTCACGGCGTAGTAGGCCTGCACCTTGGGCAGGTGGCGCTTGAAGAGCGCGTAGTTGCGCCGGATGATGTCGTGGTCGATCACCACCACGGGCGTGCCGCGCTCCCTGGCGATGGCCTGCAGTTGCCGCGCGGTCATTAATCGAAAACGGGTTTCGACCCGTCGAGCATTTTGACCTTGTTGTGTTTGAAGTACTCCTTGGTGAGAGCCTTCATCATGGCGCCGCGCTGGTCATAGAGGCGCCTGGACGGGCGCGGCTTGTGCCTGGAAAGCGCGTAGTGCGTGAGCAGCGGCATGGCGATGGTGGTATCGGTGTAGCAGACCACGGCATCGGGCAGGCGGTCCGGATCCACTTTGCCCCAGCTCACGGCTTCGCTCGGGGTGGCGCCGCTCAGCCCGCCCGTATCCGGACGCGCGTCGGTCACCTGCAGGAAAAAGTCCTGGCCGAACTCCTTGATGCGCAGCACTTCCTGAATCTGCGGCTCGGTCTGCAGCATGAAGTTCTTGGGACTGCCGCCGCCCCACAGCACCACCCCGCTCCTGCCGCCGGAGCGCTTGGCCGCCAGCACGTAGGCGGTGGTTTCGTTCACGTCGATGGAGGGATTGAGGCGCAGCTTGTTTCCCCGCAGTTCCACGCCGGCCACGTTCATCCCGATGGTGGAATCGCCCGGAGAAGAGGTGTAGCAGGGCACTCCCGCGCGATAGGCCGCGGCCAGCACGGAAACGTCCTTGAGGCCGGCTTTGCGCTCCCATTCGGCGGCATATCTGCCGAGCAGGTAGTGCAGTTCCGCGGTCCCCATCTCCTTCTGGAACTCGGGCTGCACCAGGATGTTGCGCAGGATCTCGTCGGTGGCCATCAGGCAATCGCTGTAGCCCAGCAACACGTCGTAAACGCGGACGATATCGTTGTTGCGCAGTTCCGTGTCGTCCATCTTGAAGCTGCCCACGTGGACGGGATAGTTCAAGGCGAAATGCAGATCGTGATAGAGGTTGGCGCCGGTAGCCACAATCCAGTCCACAAACCCGGCCTTGATCAGCGGCACCACGGAGGAGCAGCCCAGGCCCGCCGGCGTGAGCGCGCCGGAGAGGCTCATCCCTATGGTGACGTCGGGCTCCAGCATCTTATCGACGAACAACTGGCAGCCCTCTTTGAGCCTGGCGCCGTTGTAGGCCAGGAAGGTCTGGTCGATGAGGTCCGCCAGCTTCTCTTTCCCGTTGATGTTTCTAGGTAGAATGCGCTTGCCGGATAGGTACTTGTCCCGCAGGGGGCATTTCTTCTTCTTCAACCAGTCGGGGGTTTCCGAAAGATCTTCGCGGTAACGGCGGTGCGCGGTTGCGTTTTTAGCTTTTGCCTTGGCCATAGCGGTGGATAGGGGAAGTCACGATTTTAGCGCACAATCACGGATAATCGTCTTATGCAAACGCCCGCTTCCCTCGGTTTTTCCATGCCCGCGGAATGGGAGCCGCATGAGGCCAGCTGGCTGGCATGGCCGCACAACCCCAGCGACTGGCCCGATAAACTCGAAACCATTCGCTGGGTCTACGGAGAAATAGTGCGGAAAATCGCGGCGGGAGAAACCGTCCGCATACTGGTCAATTCCGCGGCGGACGAAGAAGCGGCGCGCTGCCAACTCAAGCGGGCGGGGGCGGACACCGCACGCGTTCACTTTGTGATTCATCCCACCAACCGCGGCTGGACGCGCGACAGCGGACCCGTTTTTGTGCGAAACGCAAAGGAAACCGCGATCGTGCACTTTCATTTCAATGCCTGGGCCAAATACCCGGATTGGGATAAGGACCGCCGCATACCGGATTCCGCCGCGCACCTGCTCGGCAAGAGGCTCTTCGACTGCAGCTTCGAAGGCCGCCAGTTCGTGCTCGAAGGCGGCGGCATCGACGTGAACGGCCGCGGCACCCTGCTGACCACCGAGGAGTGCTACCTGGACCCCGCCATACAGGTGCGCAATCCCGGGCTTACACGCAATGACTTCGCATCCGTCATGCGGGATTACCTGGGCGCGGGAAACGTGCTGTGGCTGGCGGGCGGCGTGGTGGGCGACGACACGCACGGCCACGTGGACGACATCTGCCGTTTCGTGAACCCCCGCAGCATGGTGCTCATCCGCGAGGACAACCCGGCCGACATCAACTACCGGCCGCTGGCGGAGAATTGGGAGCGGGTGCGCGATTTTCGCCTCGAAGACGGCGCCAAGCCCGAAGTGGTGGCTTTGCCCATGCCGTCCCCTCTCTTTTTCGATGGCGAACGGCTGCCGGCCAGCTACGCCAACTTTTACATCTCGAACGCGGCGGTCATCGTGCCGACGTTCAACGACCCGAACGACCGTGTGGCTCTCGGTATCCTGGGCGACTTGTTCCCGGACCGCACGGTGGTGGGAATCCACGCCGTGGACCTGGTGCTCGGCTTCGGAACTCTGCACTGCCTTACGCAGCAGCAGCCCCTATAGCGCCAGTTGGTTCCGGTACATCATCTCCTTCAGGTTGAATTTGACTTTCACTTCCAGTTGCCCGAGTTCAGTCCGGAAGGTGACTTGCTTGTCCGCAGGGGAGAGTTGCAGGTCGCGCGGGAAGCCGAACCAGAGCGCCCCGGCCGTGGCTCCTCGCTGAACGATTCCAGGCTGCGCGGGCGGCTTGCCTTTGGCTTCCAGGTAGGTGAGGCCCTGAAGGCCGTCGAGCACGTCCGCGGTGGCGGCGCGAGACACAGAGGTTTCGCCCCTTGGGGACTCGCGAACATCCAGAATGGGAATTCCACTCACGCTGATGACGTAGCGTCCGGCAAAGGCCTCCGGGAGTTTGGTTTTGAGCGCTTCGAGAACGGGCCTGGCGCTTTCCCACCGTACCAGCCCGTGAAACTGGAGCGCCGGCGGGGCGGCCATGGTGCCGGCGCCCGCGCCATATTGGCCCGTGGTGCCCGGCGCCGCCACTGCTGCGGTCACCGGCCTGGCCCACGGGGACTCCATGGTGAGCCGCGCGATCTCCCCGGCGGACCATTGCGCGGGGTCCTTCCTGTTCCAGAAGCGGGAATCCCCGGCATCCACGCGCCCGAGAGCGATTCCCCCGGCAAACCATAGAAATGCGCGGCGGCTGGTCCTCATGCCCGCAGGGTAGCACGGTCGCGAGCGTAGCCCGGGGGCACCAGCAGCGTCAGGGCATCCGGCACCACTTCGATGACGGCCGGCAGCCTGCCCGCCAACTCGCCGTCCACCTGCAGGTATACGCGCCGGTCCGCGGGCGCTTCCAGTTCCACACGGCAGGCGCGCAGAACCGTCACGCCGCGCATCCCGGAAACCCGCGCCAGCGCCACCCCCAGCAGGTACTTGATGTAACGCACCGAACTCCGGCCGGCAAAGAGAACCACCTCGAAGCGATCGTCGAAAAGGCTGGTATCGCGCGCGATCTCAAAGGTCCCACCGTAATTGCGCACCTTGCTCACCAGGGCGAACGAGGCGTGCGCTTGGATGCCGCAGGCACGCACCCCGAACTCCTCCAGCTTGCGCCCCCCCAGGCTGAAGCCAGCTATCCAGTAAGCGATCTTGCCGATTTTGGCCTTGAGCGGCAGGCTCAGGTTGTACACAATCCGGGCATCCAGCCCCGCCCCGGCCCGCCAGGCGGCTTCGATCACCGGCGCCAAACGCCGATCGCCGCGGCCCACGAAATCCTCCATGGCGGAGAGGCGCACATCGGTGGTGTTGGTCTTGATGCCGCG
>JAMCRM010000174.1 GCA_023380575.1 Acidobacteriota bacterium
GATGCCCCTCAAAGTTGGTCGGAGTGAGACTGCTCTTCCAACAGGGCGCGGCGAGGAGTTGCAACTCGGCGCCCTCAACGAAGATGACCTATATGCGGCGATGGACTGGCTCCTGGCACGTAAGACCTCCATCGAAGCCGCACTGGCCCGGCGGCACCTGCGTTACGGCACGCTCGTGCTCTATGATCTGACCTCGACTTACTTTGAGGGGCATCACTGCCCCATCGCCACTTACGGCTACTCGCGCGATGAGCGGAGGAGTAATCCGCAGATCGTCTTCGGCATCCTCTCCTCGGCCGAGGGCTGTCCGGTAGCTGTCGAGGTTTTCGAGGGCAACACTGGTGACCCAAAAACGGTGGCAGCACAGGTCACCAAGTCGCGCGAACGCTTTCACCTGGAGCGCGTCATCCTGGTGGGAGACCGCGGCATGCTGACCCAGAAGCGCATCGAGGAAGATCTGCGCCCGCACCAAGGGCTGGACTGGATCACGGCCTTGCGCACCCCGCAGATTCAAAAATTCGCCAGCCAAGGCATGGTGCAAGTATCGTTGTTCGATGAACAAGACTTGGCCGAGATTACCCATCCCGACTATCCCGGTGAGCGGCTGATCCTCTGCCGGAATCCGCTATTAGCGGCTGAGCGGTTGCGGAAGCGCGGCGAACTCATCGAGGCGGCTGAGAAAAAGTTGAAGGAGATCGAGGCCGCGACCAAGCGGAAACCATTCCGGCTTTTTCCCAATGGCTCGCCAAGGACGAGCCCGACCATCGCGGAACTAACCGCATATTCCCGGGAAGGGCAAGACATGCCGAACATTGCGACAATGTGAGTAGTGGCTGCCTCTACAGAAGCCATCCAGCGATCAGACCCGGTGCCGTCCAGAAAACGAATAACAGCAGTTGTTGGCGGGTTTTTGCGCATTCCTCACCCTTTACGCTCCGCAGCCCTTGCTGCCCACGTTCGCATACGTCTTCGCCGCGTCCCCCGCCCCCATCGGCTTCATCGTGACCGCCTCGACCGTAGCGGTGGCCCTCGCCGCGCCTTTCGCCGGATCCCTATCCGACCGTCTGGGCCGCAAGCGAGTGATTGTTCCGGCCGCTTTTCTGCTCTCAATGCCAACATTCCTTGCCGCCACTTCGGCGTGGCTGGGGCAGCTCATTTTCTGGCGATTCTGGCAGGGTGTTTTCACGCCTGGCATTTTCGCCGTGATGGTCGCCTACATCAACGAAGAATGGGAGGGAAAAGCCGGCGGTCCAATGGCGGCCTACGTGACCGGCACAGTGCTCGGCGGCTTCTGCGGCCGGACATTGGCGGCGATAGTCGCGGCGCATTTTTCATGGCGTTGGGCGTTCATGAGCCTGGGAGTTCTGAACGTGCTCGGGGCCCTGGCTATCTTGGTTGCCGCCGGGACGGCGGTTCGCACCGCCGCGCAGCGGTTCCTCCGGTGCCCGCGCGATGCTCCGCCACCTCAGAAACCCGAAACTGCTGGCTACCTATGCGGTCGGATTTTGCGTTCTGTTCTGCCTGCTGGGGACATTCACTTACGTCAATTTCTACCTCGCGGCGCCGCCTTTCCGCCTGAGTGTGGCGGAACTGGGCCTGCTGTTCGTAGTCTATCTGGTTGGCGCCGTCATCACGCCATTGGGAATCCTGCTCACACTGATGCACGCGCTTCCCGTGGTGACGCTCGGGCTGACGCTCTGCTGTACAGGCGTATTCGTTGCGCAGTCCGCCGCCTCAAGCTATATAGGGACGGTGGCGCACGACGCACGCGCGGCGGCGGTGGGGCTTTACGTCATGTTCTACTATGCCTGCGGCAGCCTGGGCGCCGCGGTGCCCGGTCAATTCTGGAAGCATGGAGGATGGCCGGTTTGCGCGGGAATCGTCGCGGCGGTCCAGGTGCTTACCATCGCGCTCGCGCTGGCGTTTTGGAAGCCGCAGCCGAGATTGCTGCGCGGAGAGACGGCTTCAGCCGCGATTGCCGAAGGGTAGGGTTCCCTTCCCCAAGCGGGCACGCCCTCCCCGGGCAGCCATGCCGGAGGAGGGCTGGGGAAGCGTACTGCGAAATTCAATATACTTGGGAATCATGAACTCCTTCAGGTTCGCGCGGCAATGTGCCAGTATCTTCCTGCGCGTGAGTTGCGCACCCGCGGCCGGAACCACTATCGCCTTTACGGCCTGCCCAAGCGCTGTATCCGGAACGCCCAGTACGGCCGCGTCCAGCACTCCCGGAAATCCGCGCAGCACTCTCTCGACCTCGTGCGTTGGCACCTGTTCGCCGCGTGTATGAATGTAGCTCTCCCCGCCCGCCACAGCCTAAACCGACCTTATAATCCGAAATTGAGTCTTGGTCGAGTGTACGGGGAACGACGCCGCGGAGCAACACTTGTTACAGACCGACTGTTTGCGAACGCACGAACCTGCCGCGCGGGTATTACAGGCGTATTTCGCTATTCCATCGTGAGGGCGCGATCGAAAACGACATCCAGCGTGCTTCCGCGCCGCAGTACCACTTCCCGGCCCCGGCTCAGAAGCACCGTAGCCAGCCCCACCGCGCCGCCCACGCCGGCCCCGATGCCCGCCCCGCGCCAACTGTTGTCCGCGATGCCGCCCACCGAAGCTCCGGTGCCGGCAAGTACGGCGATCCGCGCCGCGTCCCGCCCGCGCCCGGGGGCCTGCCTGACGGCGTTTTCGCCGGGTTCCGCTTTCTGTCCCGTTCCGGCTTCATCCACCGAACTCAAGCGGGGGGAAAACGTCATGGTCTTCCCATTCGCAAAGGTGAGATTTTGGAGCCGTATGGCCAATTCCGCCCGGCCCGCCACGCGCCCGGATCGCTTCGTGTGCGCCACCACACCCTGCACGTAGCTGTTCACGGGAACCACAATTCGCCCGCCGGCGCTGATGGGACTAACTGTCCGGAGATATACGTAATCGCCCACCTGTGCGGTGCGGGTGCTAACGGCGTTCTCCATACGAAGCAGCAAATGCGAACCCCGCGGGATTTCGGCCGCGTAGCTGCCGCCGGAAAGCAGTGTGACAAATGGGATAAGAAGCAGAATTCTGCGCCCCATACACTCTTAAACGCGCCAGGCCGTGCCGGGTTTCGCGGTCCACCAAAGCGCCACAACCGCGCAGAACAGGAGAGCCAGCCCACTGGTCAGGCCGCCGGCGCGCAACCCCGGCGCCTGATACCGT
>JAMCRM010000175.1 GCA_023380575.1 Acidobacteriota bacterium
GGTTGCGGTAGCTGACGACCTGGTTGTGTTGGAAGCCGCCCATCACGGCGTAATGCTGGCGGAACTTGTGGAAGCTCCACCCGAAGATCGAAGGGTCGAGGAAGCGGTAGTAGGCGTAGACATCGAGCGGCGAGTGCGGCATCGGCGTTCCGGAGAGCCCGAGCCGGAATCGCGCCGCCTTGCCGAGCCGGGCCAGGTACCGGCTGGCCTTGCCGCCGGGTGCCTTACAGCGGTGAATTTCGTCGGCCACCACCATGTCCCAGCGGCGGCGTAGCGCCCACTCGGCAAACGGCGTTCTCCAGAAGGAGTCGTAGTTGATCACCACCGCGACCGGAACGCCCCGAGCTTGCGCGAGCTTAATCTGCCGCTCGGCCTCGTCCCGCTTAGCACGAACGCTGGCGAATGTGTCGTCGAGGACCACGACCTGGAACGCGGCCGCGCTGTGCAGTTCGAATTGCGGCTTCCAGACTTGTGTGACCCGCAGCGGGCAAACAATGAGGATCAACTGGAACCCGTGGTCGAGCGCGATGTAGATGGCCATGGCCGTCTTGCCGGTGCCCATGGCCGCGCAGATCATCGCCCCGCGCTTGCCGCTGGCGAAAAGCCGCCTCACCAGCACGACCGCCTCCTCCTGGTGGCGCCACGGCGTGGTGCGGAAGCCTTTGTTGACGGGCCTGGAAGCGATCACAGCACGCCTCCGGCGGGCGAGAAATAACGGCGTTCGATACCTGCCGCCTCGAAAGCCTGGCGGAGGCGCGCGATCTGCTCGTAGAGCCAAGGACGCGACCGGCCGAGCAAGCGGGCCGATTCGGAGAGGGAGTTCTCCGAAAGCGCCTGTACGACTTCGCGTGCGGGCGCCGGCATCGCGTGGAGCACACGATCGACGTCGATCTGGAATTCGCGCTGCTGGAGGGGAGAGATTCCCGACGGGGTGGCTTCCCGTTCCAGCCGACCTTCGGATTCGCGCGATCCGCCATTCTGCTCCTGGACCGGAGAGCCGGAAGGCGGCATAGCGCGGCACAGTGCCCGCCAACGACGCACGTTCGACGTGAGCCTCCGGTCCATCACCCGCGAGGCGAACGTCCGGAGCGAAGCGCGGCGGCTGTCGAACTTCGTGAACTGGCTCCAGAAGGCAAACAGGAGGTCGGCTTCGAGATCCTCGCAGTCATCGTAGGTGAGGCCGAAGCAGCCCACGAGCGCGACCGCCTTACCGTGGGCGAGGTCGCGGGCGACCGGGTACGCCTCCTCGAAGATCGGGCTATGCATGCCGGCCTCCCAGGGTGCCGCCGGTCTCGATCTCCATCGAAAACGGCAAGCCGTGGCGCACCTCGAGCGTGCGGATCTCGCCGGCATTGACGCTGCGCGTGTATTCAAAGAGCTCGACCACCTGCCGCTTCAGATCGAAATCTCCTGGCGGGTCGGTGTTCGACGGGGCCTTGGCGCCGAACTTCACATCCCGCACGGCCGTCGGCAGCGGATCGACAATCGGCTGGCCATTGCGGATCTGGACGAACTCGAAGCGGCCGAAGCCGAGCTCACGCATCGCCTCGACCAGGAGTCGCTCTGAAGCCGACAGATCGCGCGTGGTGGCGAGCGCGGCTGCGGCGCCGGACCTTTCGATGCCTGGTTCAGTGTGTTGGAGTTCTTTCATCGTTGTTTCCTTCTCGCGTTCAAAAACAGGAAAGCCCTCCGAAGGCGGTCCGGCGAAGGTTCCTTCAAGAGGGCTTTCGGCCCGGTTGTCCGGGCAACTCGTTTGAATTCGCATTTCGCCGAACCGTTCGCCCGCTACTGGCGAAATTTCGCGGAGGGGCGGCGGTTGGCGAACTGCGGCGATAGGTTGGAAGAAGCGGAAGTATCAGGGCGGCACGGAGTTGTGGGTCAGCAGCGCGCCGAGAAAAATCTTGAGAAAATTCTGTGGGCCTCCGCGAAATTTCGCAGAGAGTGGATCACCGCTCGGGCAGGACCTTGAACCTGGCCTGCCACCCGATTCCTGGACGGTATTCGTCGAACGGGGGTTCGGCCACGCCGAAGAACGCCTTCAGATTCTTGCCGAGGATTTCAATGCGTTTCTGGTTCTTTCGATCGGCGGCGGGGTTCCGCCAGTTCATTGTGCCCGCCTTCTCCGCCAGCGCCTGGAGGAGCGCCCACTGCACGGTTGGGTTGCCATTCTTGCGATTCACCATGCGCATCTCGGCGAACGTCTTGACCTCGCGCTTCTCTCCGGCCGTGACCGACACCGTGTGGCCATCCAGGAACCGGATCTCGACCTCCGCCCAGGTGGTTCCTGCCGGCGCGAACGGGACCAGATCGGGTGCCCCCGCGCGCGGGGCTGGCTCAATGGCCTCGCCAAGCAGCCTGTTGAGAGGTGCCACTGCTGCGAGTTTCCCCTCCGAGGGCACCATGGAATCTTCCAGCGAGACCAACGCGGCGGCACGCCGCTGGACATGTTCGTTGAGCGTGGCGTCCGCGGCGCGTAGCGTCGGGGCGAGGACGACGAACGGATGTTCGAATCGGGCGAGCAGGTGATCCACGGCGGGCGCAAATCGGTTTCCGCCGGAATTCAGGACAAGGAAGACGGGGTGCCTGTGCCTGGCGCCGTTCGGCAGGAACCCAACCTGCCAGAGGTCGCCGTGGTCGCGCACCGGTTCGCAGCCGGGTTGGAATGCGAGAGACTCGGC
>JAMCRM010000176.1 GCA_023380575.1 Acidobacteriota bacterium
CCGTGGTGGTAGACCGCAAGGCAGAAGAGGATGGGGACGATCCAGTAGGCCGCGCTCAGGAGCCGCCGCGCGCCCGCATTCATGTGTGTAGTGATCAAAGAAAGCTATTATAACGGCGGGCCGGATGCGACTGCGCGCGTCGCATACACCGCGTAGCGCGCGTTCTCGAATGCCGGAATCCTGCCCGGCACGCGATTCGCCTGCCGCAGAACGATGTAGTCGATGCCAAGCTTCCCGTACGCATCGGGATTCTTCATCTTGAACTTCCCCGCCCCCATCTCCTGCCAGCGCGGCCACCAGACGCGCGCAAAAATCTTTAGAAAATTGATCTGCCCGCCGGCTTTCCAGTCCGCGTAGACGGCGCGCAGGGAATTCGCGCGAAAAATTCCGGGATATAAGTCCCGGCCGGCATCGGGAAAAGCGAACACCGCGTCTTTCGGCGTGGAGGATCGCGCCCATGCCGATAGCGCATCGAGATCGGAATTTTCCACTTGCGGGTAGTTGACCACTTTGCCCCAGGTAGGAATCAGGAAGAACGGCAGGAACAGCACGCCCACCAGGAACGCGCTGGCGGCGAGCCGCTGTTTCCGGCCCGCGGCCCACAGCGCTAACGTCGCGCTAGCGGCAAACGCCCAGACGAGCGCAACGCGCCGCAGCAGGACCGGATCCAAGGACTGCGGCAGCAGAATGTCGAGCACGCGCGGCTGCACCGGGATTGCGAACGCCGGCACGAACCACAGCAGGCTTTCCCAATAGCGGCCGTGCTCAGCCGCCTTGATTGCAGCGATCGCAGCCAGGAAAATTGCCAGCGCCGTGACGAACAGCAGGGTGCGCGCAGGCTGAACCTGCGGGATCAGCGCCCACCTCATCTTCTCGAGCAGCAGGTAGGAAACAGGAACGCTGAGGATACCGATCAGCGGCAGTCCGGTCAGGAAGAATTTCAAATCCAGCGAAGCGGATTTCCGTATGCGCAGGAACGCGACGAAGCCGGCAAGCCACAAGAACACGTAATGCCACGCCCACAGCGGACCCCAGATGGACACGAAATCGTAATTCGCGCGGATCCGCTGCAGGTTCTCGACTTCCGGATCGAGCCGGCTGAAGAAACCCTGCGGCTGCCCGCTGCCGGGCTGAAGCCGCGAGAGCACGAACAGCACCAGCACGCCGCACAGGATCGGCACAAGCCCGAGGATACGCCGCCGCATATCCGCCGGACGCGAGGGCCACAGCGTCAGGCAGAAATAGACGGCCCAGAAAGGCAGCAGCGACGGCGGGTGATACAGGAAAGCGAGAGAAGCCGCGACGCCGGCCCACACATCGCGCCCGTGCGCGGCCAGTCCCAGGGCCAGGAACACCAACGGGATCGCAAAGCCCCTCGGCACCGGCTCATACTCGACCAGCAGCACCATGGGGCCGGACACCATGGCGCCGAGCGAGAAGATCCCGGTGACCAGAAGGGCCGCCCGTTTCGAAACCCCGAGCGCGGCCGCCAACAGAAAGACGCCGAGCAATCCGAGCGCCCGGAATAGCAACTGCTGGAAAACCAGGACCTCGCGGAATCCCAATCCCGTGATGCGCCGCAGAAAAAGCGCCGTCTCGTCGTAAATCGTGAACGAAACGTGCGGCTCCCGCGCCAGCAGGTCGTTTTGGAGGACGGAATGATCCCACAGATGCTCCAGGATCGGTATGTAGATCTGCGTGTCGGACTGGAGATAGGTATGGCCGGGGAACCAGAAGAACCCGCACAGGGTGAGCAGGACAATAGCTGCGGCAATCATGGCGATTTCCGCGGCCGGCGTGCCCGAAGTCCGCTCGAGAGCCGCGCCCTCCGAGACCCTGGTCGTCATGGCGCGGGAGTCTTTTCCAGTTGCTGCTTTGCCCAGATGCGGTTCGGGTTCAGCTCCAGCGAGCGCGCGATCGCTTTGCGAGCGTCGGCATTGCGTCCCACTTTGCGGAGGGCGATTCCCAGCCACAGGTGGGCGTCCGCGGAGCGGGGATCGACTTGGATGGCCTTTTCGAAGTCGCGGATCGCCGCTTCGATGCTTCCTCCGAACGCGGGCGGCAGGTAATAGTTGCCGACGCCGCGGCTGACATATGCCTGCGCCAATTTCGGATCGAGTTGGATCGCTTTGTCGATGGATTCGCGCGCGCACTTGCCATAGCGCAACGCGAGCAGGACATTGCTCGGAATGATCTGCCCGCAGAGGGTGCCGAGCAGCCGGTGGTATTCCGCGGCCTGTGGCTTGAGGCTGGCCGCGCGCTCGGCGGCGCGGATACCCGCTTCCGCCGCAGTCTTCGCGGCTGTCTTGTCGCGGAGTTCGAACGCGACCTCGGCGAGATAGGACTCCGCCTGAGCCAGGCGGTACTGGCCGGCCGCATCATCGGGCTGCTTTTGGGCCGGGCCGGCGAGTTCCGAAACGATTTTCTCCAGCGCGGCCCGGTCCTGCCGGTTCCGCGCATCCTCGAGCGCAGTGGGCGACGGCGCGCGGCCGGCCGCCGAGGCGGCACAGATCGCGACGAGCCCGAGCATGAGACCCGTTTTCATGGTTTGTTCTTTTCCGATTCTAACAGCGGCAGCAAGTGGGGCAGACGATCGTCTTTTGTCGTCTGCCGTTTTGGGCTGACGGAGACAGGCCACAAAAAAGATGGCCTGCCCCACCGGCGCCGCGTCAGAGTTCCGCCACTTTGCGGTGCCCAAACAGGAAATACAGGCCGAGCCCGGAAATCAGCACGCCGTTGGCGGCCATGACCATCGGGACGGTGAAGTGCGGCACGAGCGAGCCGGCGATCAGGCTGCCGATCGGCATCCCGCCGCGAAACGCCACGTTGTACACGCTCAGAACCCGGCCGCGCATATCGTCCGCGGTGATTTCCTGAACCAGCGTACTGACCTGGGAGGAAACACCGACCAGCGACAGCCCCGCCAAAAACAGGAACATGCAGCCGGTCACAAGCGAACGTGAGGACGAGAAGCACGCGACGGCCATGCCTAGCCCGACCATCATGAACAGCGCCGTCCTGCCTTTATACGGCCTCTGCCCTGCGGCGGCCACCAGCAGCGCGCCAGTGATCGAGCCGGCACCGTAGGTCGAGAGCAGGATCGTGTAAACACTCGGGCCTCTTTCGAAAATGCTTTTCGCGAACACCGGCAGGAACACGACCAAAGGCACCGCCAGCACGGCGATCGAGAACGCCAAGGCGATCAGCGCTTTCATCACGGCGCTGCGCCCGATAAATCCGAGCCCCTGCTTCATGCTATCGATCACCGGGAGATGGGTCTTCACGTGCATCGGCTCGATCTTCAGAAGTAGCAGGGCGATGATCACCGCGATGAACGAGACGCCGTTCAACGCGAAGCACCACGAAGCGCCCAGAGTGGTCAGCGCGATTCCGCCCAGAACAGGCCCGATGACGCGCGCCACATTGAACTGGATGGAGTTCATGGCGATCGCGTTCGAGACGTCCTCCATCTTCACCAGCGCCGGCAGCAGGGACTGGTACGCGGGGCTTCCAAACGCCTGCGCGGAGCCGACAAGAAACGAAAGGCACAGAATGTGCCATACCTGAACTACCTTGAACGCAAACAGCAGCGCCAATGTGAACGCACAGCTCATCTGCACGACCTGGGAGGCGAGCAGGATGCGGCGCCGGTCCACACGGTCGGCCGTAACGCCGCCAACGAGAGAGAACAGGAGAATCGGGATTTCGCCGAGAAATGCGTCGAGCCCGAGAAGAAACGGGGAGTTCGAAATCTCGAGGACGAGCCACGCCTGCGCCAACTTCTGCATCCAGGTGCCGATGCTCGATGTGCAGGCCCCCAACCACATGCGGCGGAAGTTGGGGTAATGAA
>JAMCRM010000177.1 GCA_023380575.1 Acidobacteriota bacterium
GCTCCAGGGCGCGGGATTACCCGATAATGGAAGTGACGTATGACCGTTGAAATTGACGGGGTTACCCTACATCTGGCGCACCCGGACGAGATCCCCGTACAGTGGGTCGGGCAGGAGGAGCTGATGCGCCAGCTCCTGGCGGCGTGGATGGTGGTGGACGAGCAGGATCTGCCCATGAACCCGCGCCTTTTGGGCAAACCGGGCGTGGGCAAGACCACCCTGGCCTATGCCGCGGGTAAGCGCATGGGGCGGGAAACCTATATCCTCCAAGCCACCATGGACACGCGCCCGGAAGACCTCCTGGTCACCCCGGTAATCGAGGGCGAGGGGCAGTTGCGGTATGTCGCCTCTCCGCTGGTGACGGCCATGATCCGGGGCGGAATCGCCATCCTGGACGAGGGCAACCGCATGAGCGAGAAGAGCTGGGCGTCGCTGGCTCCCCTGCTCGATACGCGCCGTTATGTGGAATCGATCGTGGCGGGCATCAAGATCAAGGCCCACCCGCAGTTCCGCCTCGTCACTACCATGAACGACGACGCATCTACTTTCGAGCTGCCCGAGTACATCCACTCCCGCCTGCAGCCGCAGATCCTGATCGACTTCCCGGAACGTGACGAAGAGTACCACATCCTGAAGGAAAACCTGCCCTTCGCCGACGACAGGATTCTGAACTACGTGACCGATTTCCTGCAACAGGCGCATGCCGCCGATGAACGGTACACGGTACGGGACGGCATCAACATCACGCGGTTCGCCCTGAAGCTGAAGAACGTGGGCACGGAGCGGATTACCGAGGGCGAGGCGCTGGAGATTTCGATCGTACAGACCCTGGGGGAAGAAGCGCTGCGTTATGTCCGGCGACATCGACCTGCTGGTTCCTGAGGCGGGCAGTCTCCGCCGCGGCCGGTTCACCTATTTTCCGGTAGCGCCGGGGCGGCTGGAGTTTGCCGCCGAGGTGCGGGCGGCGCTGCTGGAGGCGCGTCCGCCGGTGGTCGCGGTGGAGTTGCCGGCGACCCTGGAACGCGCGTATCTGCGGGCGCTCGGACGGCTGCCGCAGATCTCGGTGATCTTTTACCCGGAGGAAGGCGAGGAGGACGCGGATACCGCCATCTACGTTCCGGTGGAACCGGCCGATCCATTCGTAGAGGCCATCCGGACGGCGCAGGAGATCGGCGCGGAGGTGATCTTCGCCGACCCCGACGCGGGCGAACGTCCGCACCTGATGGACCTGTATCCGGACCCGTACTCCATCTGGCGCATCGGGCTGGAAAAGTATGTGGAGGCGTACCGGCTGTGGCCGCAGCCGCGTTCGGAGGAGATTGCCCGCCACGCCGAGGGGATCGCCTGGAAATTGCAGGGCTGCGATCCGTTGGCCGAAGTGTTCGTGGTGGTGTCGCTGAACCTGCTGGATGCGGTCCTGGATGCCATGGAGCAGCCGCAGGCCCAGCCCATGGCGCGCGTGCGGCGTTCCGGCGTGGAGGTGCTCAATCCACATCCGGAATCGCTGGCCGAAATCACCCTGGAATATCCGGCGCTGCAATGGCGCTACGAGCAGTTTCGCGAAGATACGCGGCGGAAAAACCTGATCGAGCGGCGGCACGCGCAACTGGCCGTGCTGCGCGAAGCCGAAAAGAGCTACGAGTCCAACACCGGGGAGCGGGTGCAGCACTGGCAGCGGCGTCTGCTGGCCCGGTATGGGCGCAACCTGGCGCTGGCCGAGGATCAGTTGATCCCGGGATTATATGATCTGGCCGTAGCGGCGCGCAGCGTGGTGGACGATAACTATGCCTGGGAGGTGTGGGAGACCGCGGGCCGGTATCCGCCGCAGAAGGAAACCAGCGACGCCACTACTGTGAAGATCTCCGGGGAAGAGGTGTGGCTGGATACCCGGCACATGCGGCTGCGGCGGCGTCTGCCCAGCGCCAAGCGCAAGCTGCGCCCGGTGGGGCTGAAGCCGCGCAGGAAAGAGAAAACCCCCGGGGAGTGGGCCAGGCAGTTGGACGGCGCCGCCATCTGTTCCTATCCGCCCGAGGACCTGGTGGTGGAGGACTACGGCCGGTTCCTGAAGAAGAAGGGCAAGAGCCTGCTCTCAGAAGAACGCGCGCACGTGGAGCCGTTCACAACCTCGATTCTGGACGGCATCGATTTGCGGGAGACCATCCGTAACTGGCACGAGCGCCGCATCTACGTGCGGGAGTACCGCAAAGCTGCGGGCGAGGTCGGGTCGGTGGTGGTGATCTTCGACGAGGACCGCGAGGACCGCTATACCTACCTGACCACGTGGCTGGGGGAGAACCAGAACGAGTCCGACATGGCCTTCTACGCCACGCAGCCGTTCGAACACCTGGTCGGGCCGGGGATCGGGCGCGCCGAGTACGGCGGCTTTCTGATGAGCCTGCCGCCCCGGCGCATGTACGACGTGTGGCACGACCCGGACTACGACTTCGCCGAGACCAAGCCGGAGCGGCTGCTGGTGGCCGCGCTGGACTATTCCCTGGAGCGGTTCGTGGTGTACGTGGCGGCGCGTCCGCCGCGCTCGATGTTCCGCTCGGTAGCGGCGCGCATGGGGCGCACGATCGTGTATATCCCCATCGGCCAGCTTTCTCCGGTGGCGCTGAAGAAGGTCCGGGTGGTACACGTGCTGGACGGGTACGACAAGCGCGAGATTGCGCGGGAGTATATTATGGGCCACAGATGAACGCAGATAAACGCAGATTTGGAAAGATCAGTCGGGAATCCGCGTTCATCGGCGTTCATCCGTGGCTAAATATTTCCGTGTGGCTGGTAGCCGTGGTGCTGCTGGTGGCCCTGTATTGGCCGGGGCTGAATACGTGGTTCTACCAGGACGATTTCGGGTGGCTCAACGTGCGCCGGGATATTCACGGGTGGAGCGGGCTGCTGCCCGCGCTGTTCGCCCCCAAAGCCCACGGGAATATGCGGCCGCTGAGCGAGACGGGCTTTTTCACGCTGTTTTCCGC
>JAMCRM010000178.1 GCA_023380575.1 Acidobacteriota bacterium
CTGCACGATCGTAGTCACCTGATGGCCGGACTCCTCTGAAATAACCAATTCTCCGGAGTTCCTCACCAGGCCCGTGCCGAATGCTTCCCGGTTCCAGTCGCCGCCGGCGCTCAGGTCCCAGTAGTTCTTCCCGCTCTTGTAAGCATGGAACCCCAAACCTCCGCCGAGAACACTGCGCAGGTCCAGGTCAAGGAACTCATCGTAGTCGTAGGAGTTGAAACCGAACGCGAAGAGCCTGCCGGTGAGGGTGCGGTCATAGCGGAGGCCGCCGCTAATCCGGTTGGCTGTGGCACCGAAGGGCGCCACCGTGCTTTGGTTCGAGTAGATCTGCGAGTAAGTGAGGACGAGCCGATCGACGCCAGTGGCCCGCTGCGCGCTCGCGCCGGTTCCGAAGGTGGTGGTTTTCGCGTTTCCGGTTGCGCTGGCCAGGTTTATCCCAATCGTGCCCGACCAGAAGTCGTTCAGCGGAGGGTGTGCCAAGCGGACCTGTTCGCGGTCCCAGGCGGCCTGCGCGGCGGCCCCGCGAATGGCCGCCACCTCCGCGCGCGGCACGGTAACGACGTTGCCCGGCGCGGTGGTGACCCTCGCGTTCCGGTCTCCGGCCTCGATGGTGCCTACCAGCTTTTCACCTTTGGTCAAGGTGACGGTAAGCGGCTCCGCGGACGCGAGGGATGCGATGGCGGCTCGGTCGATCTTGACCTCACCCATGGCCGCGGTCTTCAAAGTCAGGGTTTTGTCGTCAGTGTTGAGAATGTCGCCAGTAATCCTGTCGCCGTTTGTGAGGGTGACCTGATCGGCATTGAGGAGCAACGGCAGAAGCCACAAGGGCACGGCGCGGAGGCCCGCAAGTCGCATTGCAATTTCTCCAGTGAACTTGAATGCATCCTAGCATTCCGGAGAAAAAGGATCAAATGTCCTGTACGGACATTGACGGCCCGCTGGTGTCCTAGTACACTGTATACGGATAGAGTACAGTGGCGCGCGACGTGCAGCTTCGCATCGATCTCGCCTCGCCGGTTCCGCTTTACCGCCAGATTGTCGAGGCGCTCCGAACCCGCCTGGTGGAAGGCGCCATCGTGCCCGGCGACGTGCTCCCTTCGGTGCGGCGGCTGGCGGCGGAACTGGGCATTCACTTCAACACAGTGGCACAGGCTTACAGGGATCTCGCGGAAGAAGGCTGGCTCGAAGTGTCCCATGGCAAGCCGGTGAAGGTCATCGAGAGGCACGCGCCGCGGCCGGCGGACCCCACTGCCGTGGAAGCGTTCCGGACCCGCCTGCGCCGCCTGGTGGCCGAAGCCAGGGCCCAGGGAATTGCGCGGCGCACGGTTTTGAGCGAGCTGAAAACGCTCGCGGAAGGAATCAAATGATGCGATTGTATATCCTCGCCGGCCCGGTGTCCGCGAATCTCTTTGCCGGCGCGGCCCTGAGTCTGCCCGCTTCCCGGTTCATTGGGATATGCAAGGTCACGCCAATGGCTGGAGGGATCGCGGTTTCCTGGGTGTCTTCGGATTCGTTCTGATGGCGGTTGTAGTTCTGCTCTTTGTAACTGGCTTGATGATCTTCGAGATGCAAAACGCGCGGCGGGGTCCGGCGGGGAGTGGGCTGGACCGCCGTACTCGGGCCATGTTGGTGATCCCGATCGTGGTGATGTGGACCGTCGCGATCATGTTCTCGCTGGTCGCGCTCACGCCCTTAATCCTCAGAAACGGCCAGTTCCCGATCCCAGCTTTTGTTCTGCTGCTGATCCCTATCGCGGCTGTGGCGGCAAGCATCTGGTGGGTGGCGCGCGCGAGCGCCGAACCGGACGACCTCCCGGCCGACAACACGCCCGATGAGTGCTGGAAATGGGGGCAGCTTTACTACAATCCGAACGACCCTTCGCTATTGGTGGAGAAGCGTTCCGGCCTCGGCTACACACTCAACTTCGCACGATGGGGTAGTTGGGTGCTGCTGGCAGCCGTCCTGGTGCTCCCGCTGGTCGTTATTCTAATTGCGCGGCACTGATCGCTTTATTCGTACCGCAGTGCTTCCACCGGGTCCATTCTCGCCGCGCGGCTGGCCGGCCAGATGCCGAAGAACAGGCCCACCGCTACCGATACCCCGAAGCCCGAAGCTACCGCCCATAGCGGCACGGTTGTCGGCAGGGAAGGGAAGACCAGGCCCGTGAGCCGCGAGATGGTCCAGCCCAGCAGCATGCCGATGAACCCGCCCATGGACGTGAGCACCACCGCTTCCGTCAGGAATTGCAGAATAATATCGGCCGAGCGCGCCCCCACGGCCTTGCGGACGCCGATTTCCTTGGTCCGCTCCGTGACCGAGACCAGCATGATGTTCATGACCCCTATGCCGCCCACCAGCAGGCCGATGGAACTCAGCACCACCATTACCAGCGCCACCGTGCCGGTCACGCGATGGAAATCTTCGATCATCTGCTCGGCCGTCGAGATGCTGAAGTTGTCGGGATCGCCGGGCTTGAGCCTGCGCTCCAGCCGCATAATGGTGCGCACCTCGTCCTGCGCGCGCGCCAGTTCTCCATCCTTGGCAACCACTACCAGCATGTGTTCTTTGGCGTTGGGGAACATCTTGCGCATGGTTTCGTAAGGGAACAGGATGCGGGTATCCTCCTGGCCGGGAAACGACGCCGCGGGCTTGTCCATTACACCCACAATCTGGACGGCGTGTCCGTCCACCTCGACCCATTTCCCCACCGGATCCACGTTCTGGAACCACGCTTTGCCGATGCTCTCCCCCACCGCCACTACGGGCATGCGGCGCCTGTTCTCGAAGTCGCTGATGAAACGGCCCGCCCTCATGGTGGTGCCGCCGGAGGCGAAGGCTTCCTCCGTGCCCCCCATTTGCACGTCGTACATGTCGTTGCCCTTGTAGCGGGCCTTGTGAATGCCATGCGGGGGGAACAGGTAGGGGCTGGCCTTCACCACCGAGGGGCAGCGTTCCTCGATGGCCAAGGCGTTTTCGCGCGTGAGCGGCTTGCGCCGCCGCTCCTCCGGGGTGGGGTAACCCATGCTCCTGGTCTTCAGCACGAGCATGGTGTTGGGACCGAAACTCCGGATGATATTGGTGATGGCGCCGTCCAACCCGGTGATGATGGAGCCCACCCCGATCACCGCGCCGGTCCCGATGATCACGCCCAGCACGGTCAGGAACGACCGCATCTTGTGCTCGCGCGTGGTGGCCAGCGCGATCTGCACTCCCGAAACGAAAGCCCCGAACGTCATTTCTCCGCCCTCAGGGCTTCAATGGGATCCAGCTTGGCGGCCCTCTGTGCCGGGTAGATGCCGAAGAACAGCCCCACCGCCGCCGAGAGCAGCACCCCGACGAGCACCGCGCTGACGGGCAGCGCCATGGGGACCGGGGTCAGGTTGCGGACCAGCACGGCCACCAGCCAGGCAATCATGACGCCTATAAAACCGCCCGCCCCGGCCAGCATGGAAGACTCCACCAGGAACTGGTTCAGGATGTCCTTCCGCCGGGCGCCCACGGATTTGCGGATGCCGATCTCGCGCGTGCGCTCCGTGACCACCGCCAGCATGATGTTCATGATGACCACTCCCCCCACGACCATGAAGACCGATACCACCCCGACGGCCGTGGCCGCGATGGCCCCCGTCAACTGGCTCCAGAACTGCAGCAGGGAATCCGACGTGAGCATGGCGAAAGTATCATCGTCCTTGGGATGCAGGTGCCGGTAGGCCCGCAGCAGCATGCGGGTCTCCTCCTGCGCCTGGTAGAGGTGGGCGTGGTCGATGGCGGTGGCGCGGTAGACCATCCCGCCGCGCGCGCCATAAACCTTGAAATAGGTTTCCGCGGGAATAAAGACGAAGGCATCCTGAGATTGCCCGAACACGGAGCCTTTGGCCTTGGCCACCCCGATCACCTCGTAGCGCCTGCCCTGCACCTCCACGGATTTGCCGATGGGATTGGCGCCCCCGAACAGCTTCTCCTTGAGGTCGTTGCCGATGAACGCCGCCATCATCCGCCGCCGGTCCTCGATGTCGCTGAGAAAACGGCCCTCGGCGGGTTGCACGTTGGCGATCACCCCATAATTGGGGGTCACGCCTTCGAGCGTCACCTGCTCGAGTTGTTCCTTCCCCACGGACACCGTGACGTTGCGGTATGCCTCCGTGCCCCAATCCTTCACCAGCGTGGTGCGGCTCTTGAGGAACGCGAACTCTTCCCTGGTGAGCAAGGGGTTGCGGCGCATCATGTCGAGGTACTTCTTGGGGTCGTACTGGGTGAGGAAGATGCGCATCACCGTGAACCCGTCGGCGCCCATATCGGAGACGTTCTGGGCCACGTAGACGTCCATGCCGTTGATCACGCTCATTACGGCGATCAGGGTGGTGGTGGCGAGAATGATGCCCAGCAGGGTGAGAAAGCTTCTCAACTTGCTGGAGCGTAAGGAGGCCGCCGCTCCGGCCACTGCCTCCCAAAACGACGCACCTTGGCTCTGCATCGGTTCACTCGAAGAAAGCAATTCCGCCCGGGTTTGTTCCCGAAATCTGGATAACCCACTCCATTATTGCCGATTCCACCCAGAAATGCGGGCGTGCGCGCGCCAGGAAGCCGAGGTGGCCGCCGTGGGCGGTAATCAGCCGGGCCAACCGCGGGTTGGTCCGGAAGGCGGCGTGATCCAGCACCTCTACCGGTACTACGGTATCGTCGCGGGCATGAATGGCAATGGCCGGCACGCGTATGCTGTCAAGGAAACGCGCGGCCGACTGCGTGGCGTAATATTCCATCGCGCCATGGAAGCCGAACGCCGGGGCGGTGATCCGTTCATCGAACTGGAAGACGGACCGGATGCTCGCCACCTCGGCGCGCGAATAGCGGCCCGTGGAGCATACCCGCTGGCGCATTTTCAACACGAAACGCCATTCGTAAATGCGATTGTCCCAGCGGCCGAGGCGGCGCGAGCAGACCGCCAGATCGATGGGCGCGGAGATGGCGCACACCCCCGCAATCAGGCCCCGTGCCCGCTCGCCCAGTTCCCCCGCCAGTTTCAGCACCACGTTGCCACCCAGCGAAAAGCCCACCAGGAAAGCCGGGGCGCGGCTCGCGGCGGCGAATTCGCGCAGCACGTGCTCCAGGTCGCTGGTCAGCCCGGAGTGGTACAGCGTGTTTGCGAGCCGTTCGGTGCCGCCGCAGGTGCGCATGTGGAAGCGGTGGACGGCGAAGCCCGCCTCCAGCCCCGCCTGGCTCAAGCCCAGCATGTAGCCGGCCTCCCCGGAGCCTTCCAGGCCATGCACCATGACGATCTCGCCCCTGGCGCCGCCGGCGGGCCGCTGGCTTTCCACCAGTACCTGCACGTGTTCTTCGGTCCGGTACAGGCGCCGCTCCACCGGGAATTTCACAGTGTCCAGGCGCCGCTTCCAGAAAT
>JAMCRM010000179.1 GCA_023380575.1 Acidobacteriota bacterium
CGAAGACATTTTCTCGATCCAGGGGCGCGGCACGGTGGTGACGGGGCGCATCGAGCGCGGCGTGGTCAAGGTGGGCGAGCAGGTGGAGATCGTGGGTTTCCGGGAGACGCGGACCACGGTGGTCACCGGCGTGGAGATGTTTAAGAAACTGCTGGACCAGGGGCAGGCGGGGGACAACGTCGGGCTGCTGCTGCGCGGGATTGAAAAGACGGACGTGGAGCGCGGGCAGGTGGTGGCCAAGCCGAAGTCGATCACGCCGCACAAGAAGTTCCGCGGCGAGGTTTACGTGCTGAGCAAGGAAGAGGGCGGGCGCCACACGCCGTTCTTCAAGGGATACCGTCCGCAGTTCTACTTCCGCACCACGGACGTGACCGGCGTGGCGACGCTGCCCGAAGGCACCGAGATGGTGATGCCGGGCGACAACGTGAACCTGGAAGTGGAATTGATCACCCCGGTGGCCATGGACAAGGGCCTGCGCTTCGCCATCCGCGAGGGCGGCCGCACGGTGGGCGCCGGCACGGTGACGGAGATTCTGGAGTAGACTATGCCGCGCGACATCATCACCTTTCAGTGCCAGGAGTGCAAGAACCGCAACTACTCCAGCACCAAGAACAAGAAGACGACCACGGAGCGCCTGGAATTGAAGAAGTTCTGCCCGCATTGCCGGAAGCACCAGCCGCACCGCGAAATCAAGTAAACTGGTATAAGGTCCTGTAGTGAGGTCTGATACAGGGGCGTAGGTTTAACGGCAGACCAGCGGTCTCCAAAACCGCGAGTGGGGGTTCGAATCCCTCCGCCCCTGCCATGCAATGGCCCGCCTCCCAGGAGTTGAGCAGCAATGGAATCCACTGGCGCAATCGACAAAGCAAAGGGCTGGCCCCGGCGCGTTAAAGACTATTACGAAGAACTGCGCAACGAGATGAAGCGCGTCACCTGGCCAAACCGGAAACAGGTGGAGGGCACGACGGCCGTCGTGATCCTCACGGTGTTCCTGTTCGGGGCCTATTTCGCCGTGGTGGACACGGTGCTGACGCGGACCATTACCCAGCTTTATCACGTTTTGACAAAGTAGGCGGTGCGGTGATGGACCCTGAAGATCGCATTTATTCCGAGGAGCAGGACGAGGAAGGGCGGGAGAAACTCCCGGAGGAAGTCCCCACCGGGGAACCCGCGGCCGGCGAGCAGGCGGAGTCCGAAGCGCCGCCCGAAGTGCCCCGGTACGATGAATCTTCTCCCCGGAAGTGGTTCATCATCCACACCTATTCCGGATTCGAGAACAAGGTGGCCGAATCGCTGCGCAGCCGCGCCCAGGCCTTCGGATTCGACGACAAGATCGGCCAGATCCTCATCCCGACGGAAGAGGTTGTGGAACTGCGCGGCGGCAAGAAGGTCACCAGCAAGCGTCTCGTCTACCCCGGCTACGTGCTGGTGGAGATGGAGATGAACGACGAGTTATGGCACGCGGTGAAATCCACGCCGCGGGTCACCGGCTTCGTGGGAGGCGGCAGCATGCCCGTGCCGCTCTCGGCCGATGAAGTCAACCAGATTCTCTACCGCCAGGCTTCCAGCGCCGAGCGGCCCCGTCCCAAAATGACCTTCGAGAAGAACGACACGGTGCGCATCATCGACGGCCCGTTCGCGAACTTCTCGGGCAAGGTGGACGAGGTCAACACGGAGCGCGGAACGCTGCGCGTGATGGTTACGATTTTCGGCCGCGCCACGCCGGTCGAGTTGGAATTTCTACAGGTGGAAAAGACGTAAGCTATGGCAAAGAAAGTCATCGCGCAGGTCAAGCTGCAAATTCCGGCGGGCAAGGCCACGCCGGCGCCCCCGGTCGGCACGGCGCTCGGCCCGCAGGGCGTCAACATCATGGATTTCTGCAAGGCCTTCAACGCCAAGACGTCCGCCAAGGACCAGGAAGGCCTGATCATCCCGGTGGTGATCACGATTTTTTCGGACCGGACGTTCACCTTCATCACCAAGACGCCGCCGGTGCCGGTGCTGATCAAGCGCGCGGTGAACCTGGCCAAAGGGTCCCCCGAGCCGAACAAGAACAAGGTGGGCAAGATCACCGAGAAGCAGGTGGAAGAGATCGCCAAGATCAAGATGCCCGACCTGAACTGTTTCGACCTGCAAGCGGCGGTCAATTCGGTCAAAGGAACAGCGCGCAGCATGGGCGTGGACGTGGTCGCTTGACACTGCGCCGGAACGTTTGAAACAATAGGTTTACCAACAAAAAGTGCGGTCGTGGCGGAATTGGCAGACGCGCTAGATTCAGGTTCTAGTGGGGGCAACTCCGTGGAGGTTCAAGTCCTCTCGACCGCACCAGCCAGATCAGCTCCTCTACACCCAGTCAAGAGTCACCTCCTCCAGAGCTTTACTTCATTTGGGGTAAATTTGGGGCAACGGGGCAATTTGGGGGAACCGGCTTAGTGTAAGCAGCCAGCTTGTTCGCGGCCTCCAGCAGGTCCGCGTCATTTACGATGTTGTACCGCTCGAACACGGAGCGGGTTTTGTGCGCATGGCGTCGAAGTCCCCTTGACAGTCTGGGCAGACCTAAAAGGACACAGTCTCGAATGGTATATCCCCCGGCGCCTTGCATCTGCGTTTATTGGCGGCCAATCGCGCTACGGCTCATTCCCACGCAGCCGCTTGCATGTCAACGGATAGGGGCCTATTTTTGTGGGGTCCGGGCCGTATGCGCCGTCCATCATACACGGCCCGGAGACCACTGTAGTCGTAGACGTTCGATATGCGTGGAAGCGCGAGCAGCAGTGAGGCTGCAACGAAGCTCCAATCACCGTTGGAAAGGTGGCGGTTAGAACCCCAAGCATACAGGTCAGCAATCTGAATTCCGGGGCAAGACGAGTCGGCCTGCTCGATAGTTCTAATCTGTTCCCGCCATGTGTTCAGCCTTTTGCCACGACACCATGCTTGGTAGATCGGGTGCATATAGGGCTCCCCCCGATCGAAGAAGACATGAACGGGTCGCGGCTCTGCAAGTTCCTCCGCCGTAAGTTGGAGTCCACCAATGCAAAAATCTACGCATATGGACTGCGGGGACTTGAGTTCAGGATCATCACGCTTCGCTCTTTCATAGTCTTCCATGAGAATGCTGCAAGTGTATGCGTGCAGTCGGTCCTGCCTGAATTTCGCAATGAGACAGGTAATGTCGACATGCAATTGGCGACCCTTGGTTTCGTCCCAGCCCTTCCGGCGACTGAAGGCTCTGCCAAGCGATGCCCAGTCCGTTGCGTGGAAGTTGCGCAAGCCGTAACGCGACATCAACTCCGCCCATTGAACGTTCAGTACCTCCCATGTAGGTCGAGGTGCGACGATGCAGGCCAGCGTCCACGTCTTTGACGTGTCATGCTGCCCGCTTCCATCGAGATAGCACAGCACAGGCATGTAGTTATCAGGCACTCCGCCTTCGTTTTCAGCTTACTGCAAGCGGTGATGGGATTGTAGCATCTGGTAGAGGCAAGCTAACCGCAAGCTGGTTGCCGATGCCGATTTTAGTGTTCCGGTGCGTTCCGTGGGGTACTATCATTATCGTGCACTCGTTCCGACGCCACATACCCCGGCAAATTACTCCTCATCGCGATCGATGCCAAGCGGCAGCGGGTAACTGACCCGCCCGCTTTGCACCACCGCGAAGGGCGTCATGGTGTGCGGCTTGCGGCTGCCCGCGCTGAGGATATGCTCCACCAATGTGCCGCGCGCCGCCAGCGCATCGGCGATCAGCGAACGGTGGCAACGCCACGGCACGGACTCCGCGCACATGATGGCCGTCCGCCGCCCCGCGTCCAGCGCCACCAGTTCGTCCAGCGCCGCCTCGAATTCCGGCGTCTGCATATAATCGGCGTAGCCGCGAAACCCCGCGTTCCGCCATGCCAGGTTGGTCGAGTCCCGGCGCGGATGCCGCAAGCCGCCGAGCGCGGGCATGTGACGGTATTCGATTCCGGCGGCCGCCAGCGTGGCGGAGAGGTCCTCCCGGTTGAACTGCGGATTGTGCCGCGAGCGCGGCACCGTGCGCACGTCAACCAGCGTCTCCACCCCGTGCGCGTGCAGCATTTCCACGAACTTCTCCGCCGGGTGGGTGGAGTGTCCGATGGTCAGCACGGTTTCGGTCTTTCGCGCAGGGCGCGCGCCGCGCGGCTCTCGAAGAAACGCCGCAGTTCCGCGACCAGGGGACGCCAGTCCACCGCGTCCGCCTCCGCCGCTTCCTTCAGGGTGAGCGAGCGCGGCACCCGGCGCGCATGCTCCAGCGTCTTCAGACCCGCCCGCGCCAGCAGCGCGCGCGTATCCGGATACGCTGTCACGTACCAGTAGAGCGGCAGGTTCGCATTCACCGTCCGGCTCAGAATCCACGCCGGCATGGGGCTCAGCAGGGTGTGGGCCATGTTCCAGGCGAACAGCACCACCGCGATCAGTTCGAGTGTCGCCGAAACCGGCAGCAGGCGCCACGCAAACGCCTGGTCTCCGGCGTAGGCCAGCGGCTCCATGCTCACCCGCAGCGCACAACCGGCGGTCAACAGTGCCAGCGACGCGAGCATCAGCCGCGGGCTCCACAATTCCCGGCTGTTCAGAAATGAAGGCAGGATGCGCGGCCCGATGCTGAAAACCAACGTGGCCACAAATCCCACGGTGAACGCGTGCCGATACGCTCCGCCCACCCCGGGAACCCGCTCCCCTACGCTCAGCGCCGCGGCAATCACCAGCCAGACGAACGCCAGCCGTACGAAGTAAGGGTATTGCGGGTCCACCCCGATCGTTTTGGCCGGCCTTGCAGCGGGGGCGAAGACGCCCAGCGACCAGCCGGCCAGCAGCGCCGCCGCCACCACCAGCGGATGCCAGAAAGCCGCGGCGCCCACCAGCCCCAGTCCCGCCCACGCCGCCCACGGCGGCATTCTGCGCAGCCCGAGAAACGACGGCAGCAAGCGCGCGCTATACCCCCAAGCCACCGGGAAGCAAAAGATCCACAAGGCCAGCCAAAGCAGCGCCTTCTCGGGGCCCTCCGGCACCGCCGGCGAGGCCCGCGGCGCCCGGACCAGCGCCACCTGCCATCCCAGCACCACAATCAGGCCGCAGAAGCCCGCCAGCCCCAGCACGTTCCACGGCTCGCTCTCCCGGTGGCGCCGGCTTCTCGCGGTCACCTGCCATAGCAGCAGCACCGCCGTCGCCAGTTCCGCCATCGCCGACGCCGGCCAGACCGTGTTCCAACGCCACGCGGCCATCCCGGAAGCCCAGCGCGCCGCCACCCCGCCCGTCCACAAAACCAGCATGAGCCACCCAACCCGCAACGAGCGCAAACCCGCCCCCCTGAATTTCGCGAAGGTGTACAGCGAAATGCCGATCATGAAGCTCCCCAGCCATCCGAATAACTGCGCGTGGCCGTGGCTCTGGATGAATCCCACCGGCATCGCCGAGGCGCTCTGCCGCGAGCTGATCCCGATCAGTGTCCAGACCCCGAGCAAAGTGCCCGGCAGCACCAGAAACACCAGCCCGGAGGCGATAAAGGCCGCCAGAAGCCGCGCCACGCGCCGCTCCGGCAGCGGATCCGCCCCGCCGGCCGGCGCCGTCCGGTCCCGCTCGAATGCGCGCGCCCACGCCGCCGGGAGCGTAGCGCCATCCGCACCCCGATCAGATCGTGACGCGCGGCGGCGGCCATGGCGCTGGCCGGCCATGAGCGACATCAGAATAATCCGAGGAGTCGCAATGAAGTCCCGGAATCGTGATTGGGTCATTGCCCCCCTTGCAATACGGCCTGCAGCGCTGCCACCAGGTTTGGCCCCGTGCGGCGCAGTTCATCCCGGTGATGCAGCGAGAGTTGCAGCAGGATCTGCTCCCCCTGCGGCGTCAGGAAAACCCGTACCTGCCGCCGGTCGGACTCGGCACGCTGCCGCACCACCAGCCCCCGTTCCACCAGGCGATCCACCAGCCCGACCACGCTGTGGTGACGTAAGTGCAATCGTTCGGCCAGGGTACCAATCGTGGGGTCGCGCAGCACCTTGGCCGCCAGCAGCAACTGGTGCTGGCTCGGTTCCAGCCCCAAAGCCCGCGCCGCATCCTCGCTGAAACGCAGGAACGTGCGCAGCCGGTAGCGGAATTCGGCCAGCGCCCAATACTCCTCCTGGCTCAGTTCAACCATACTTATATCGTATCAAGATACGTTTGCAAAATGTTTGAACAATGTACTTGCATTCGGGGGTCATAGGATATATCCTATGTTGGCTAGGAATTCTAAACCTTAGAGATAGGAAACAATGCCAGTGGTACCAGTACTCGCCCCCAAAGAAGATGATCTACGCGCCCCCCGCGCCACCAATCGAACCACTCCCGAGGTCTTTCAGAGGACCCTGGAACACCTCTACATCCGGCGCGCCACACTGGAGAACCTGATCCGATCGCTGGAACACTATCGCCAGACAATGGATCTGGAACAGCCTCCCAAACTACGAAATTGAGATCAGGTTGCGCTCGATCGCGAACTTCACCAGTTCCACCAGGTCGCGGACTTTGAGTTTGCGCATCAGGCTGGCCCGGTAGGTGTCCACGGTTTTCGGACTGATGCTGAGGGTGCGCGCGATGTCTTTCGGCCGCATGCCCTCCACCAGGTGGCGGAAGACCTCGTGCTCGCGCTGGCTCAAAGCCTCGAGCGGATCGGCGTGAGCCTCCGCCGGCGCCGCGAACAACCCGGCCCCGCGCAGCAGCGGGGTCACGTAGACGCCGCCGTCCTGAATGAACCGGATTGCGTCGAGCAGGTGCCGGGAGGGCCCGTCCTTGAGCAGGTAGGCGTCGGCGCCCGCCCGCAGGGCCTGTGCCACGGTGGCCTCATCGCGGCTGATGGAGAGGATCATGAGCCGGGTGGCGCAGTGCAGTTCGCGCAGCCGCCGCACCACCTCCAGACCCGTCAGCCCGGGCATGTTCAGGTCCAGGATGGCGAAATCCGGCCGCAGCGCCAGGATCATATCGATGGCGCTGTGCCCGTCGGCGCACTGCCCGGCCACCTCGATACCCGCTTGCGCCGCGCACAACGCCGCGATCCCCTCGCGCACGATGGCGTGATCGTCGGCGATCACGAACCGCAAAAGCTTGGCTTGGCTCATCACTCGGCGGCCAGCGGCACCGATACCATCAGCGTGGTCCCGCCTCCACCGCTGCGCACCTCGAACCGGCCGTTCAACAACCGTGTCTGGTTTCGCAGCGAGCGGATGCCGATGCCGCTCGCACGATCCATCATAACCTGATCGAAGCCCTTTCCGTTATCCTCCACGGTCAGGTGCACGTGCCCGTCAGCCTGTTCCAGCGCCAGCCGCACGCGCGTAGCCTGCGCGTGCCGCACGATGTTGGCCAAACCTTCCTGCGCCGCCCGGTACAGCAGCACCCGCACCGCGTGGGACGGCTCCGCCTCCAGCCGCAATTCCAGCGACGCCTGGTACTTATCCGCAATCCCGCTCACCGTCCAGAGCGTCTCCAGCGCCGCCCGAAGCCCCAGCCGCTGCCAGTCCGGCGGATGGATGCGCTGCGTGATGGAACGCAACTGCTGCAACGCCTCCTGTGCCAGTAACCCGATGCGGTGCAGGCTGTTGCGCACCTGCGGCGGAGGGTCCGGAATGAGCGTGTCCAGGATTTCCAGGTGGATCTTGATGCCCGCCAGCGCCTGCCCCGCGCCCGCGTGCAATTCGTGTGCCAGCCGCGCCCGTTCCAACTCCAGTTGCGCCGCGGCGATCTCCGCCGCCCCCACCACACTGCGCGGCGCCCGCCGGGCAAGTTCCCGCTCCGCGCGCAGCAGCCGGAAATAATTGCGCATCATGTTGCCGTGCACGGCCTGTAACGCGCTCAGGTCCGCCGGACCCGTGCGCGGCGCCAGACATTCCCGGGGCAGCGCCGCCGCCAGCCGCCCG
>JAMCRM010000180.1:0-287 GCA_023380575.1 Acidobacteriota bacterium
TCCGGCGCGCGCCGAGCTGAAAATCAGGCAAAAGCAGGCCCGAATATCTGATACCGAATTCGAGTTGAAGGTGATCGAAATAGTGACGCGAGTGGAACAGGCCTACTGGGACCTGGTGGCGGTGCGGCAGGACGCGGAGGTGAAATCCGACGCGGTGGACTGGGCGCGCCAGCAACTGGAGCGCAACCGCCGCATGATCGCGGCGGGCACGCTGGCGCCGGTGGAGGTGGCGGCATCCGAGGCCGAACTGGAACGGCGGCTGGATGCCTGGTACGCAAGCGTAGGCC
>JAMCRM010000180.1:297-4771 GCA_023380575.1 Acidobacteriota bacterium
TGAAGAACCTGCTGGCCACCGGCCGCGGCGATCCGCTGTGGAACGACGAAATCGTGCCCGTGGAGGAGAGCACGCTGGCGCCTCCCGAACTGGACGATGTCGAAACGGCCGTGGCGGCGGCCGTCCGGCGGCGCCCGGAACTGGCGCGCATGGCCGGACTGCGCGAAGTTACCGACGTGCAGAAGCGGCTGGCGGCGGACCAGACCAAGCCACAGGTCAACCTGGTGGCAGGCTACACCAACACGGGCCTTGCCGGATCGGCGCGGGCGGGCGACAACCCGTTTTCCGATTCGTTCGGCGGACTCTACGAAAGGCTCAACGAATTGTCGGTGAAGCAGGGGTTGGCGCCGCTCGCGCCGCGCGGCTTCGGCGGGCTGCCGGGCACCTTGGTGGGGGGCTACGGCACCGCGCTTTCCAACCTCTTCGGCGGCGGTTACCGCACGCTGCAGGCGGGGGTCTCGCTCGATCTGACGCTGCGCAACACGGCGGCGGAGGCGGCGCTCGCACAGGCCTCCATCGCCGAGCGCCGCTTGAAACTCCAGCAGGCGCAAATCGCGCAGGGCGTTGCCGCGCAGGTGCGCAACACCATGCAGGCGCTGCAAACCGCGCGGCAGCGGATTGCAGCCGCCGAAGCCGGCACGCGCGCCGCCCGCGAGAAACTGGAGAGCGAAACGCGCCTGTTCCAGACCGGCGAATCGACCAACTTCCTGGTACTCACGCGGCAGAACGACTACGCCGACGCGCGCCATCGGCTGCTGGTCGCCAAACTCGACTTCAACAAGGCGGTGTCGCGGCTCGAGCAGGCGCTCGGCATGACGCTGCGCCAACACAAGATCGAGTTGAAATAAGCCACCCCGGCGCGCCCAGGATCTGCTGCCGGCCATCCTGGCCGGCCGATTGTAAGTGGAATCACGCCTCCGCTATGACGAACCATAGCAAGCACGAAAAGCTCTATGAGTCAACATAGAACGGGCAGGAACGTGTTCTGAGAAACGCTGGGTTGGTTCATTTTTAGGCAAAGCGTCCGCCGGACTCATTGAAGGCGGACTGGGTGCGATGTTAGCGTTGGATGCAGGGGTCGTTAGATCATTCAGAGGTTGGTCTCGCAGGGGAATCAGCCGGAGCACCCACAGTCAGCAACGGAGAGCATGCCATGCCGTTGCCGTCCGCTCCTGCGGCGTCCCCGGAACAGAGAGGTGGATGTTAGGATGACCAGGAAAGTACTTGGTGTAATGGTGTTCCTGCTGTTATCTGCCACAGCTATTTTGCAGGGGCAGACGGCCACTGGAACGTTGTCCGGAAAGGTAACTTCCGCTCAGGGCAATGCCGTTCCGAATGCCGCGGTTACCATCACCAATCAGCAGACCAACGTATCGCAGCGGGTGCTGACGGGTCCCGACGGGTCGTTTACCGTCGCCGGATTGGCGCCGGGCGCCTATCGCGTGGAAGTGGAATCGGCCGGGTTTAAACGCGCGGCCACAACTCCGATGCAACTGACTGTGGGTGCTCCGGCCAGCATCAATATCACGCTGGAACCGGGACCCTCGACCGAAACGGTGGAATTGACCGCAGTCGCTCCGATGGCCACCATCGACAGCGGCGTGACGGTTCTCGCGCTGCCGACACGCCCGGTCCGTTCGTATCCGATCGTCGATCGCAACTATCAGGAATTGAACGGATTGATGACGGGCGTCACGCCGCCGCTGCCGCTGTTTTCGGCGGCCGTGGATCCGGCGCAGAACCGGTTCTACAGCGTCAACGGCCAGAACCCGTTCGTCAACCGGCGCCATCTGGACGGCTCGGTGAACCTGGAGCCGTTCCGCGGCGGCGCTATCCGCGTACAACCCGTGGAGACGGTGCAGGAGCTACAGATTCGTACCGGAACCCTGCGCCCGGAGAACGGCTTCACCGCCGCGGGCTGGACGAACGTGGTCACCCGTCCGGCCACCAACGGCTGGCACGGTAGCCTGTTCGAGTTCAACACCAACGATCAATTCAACGCTCGCAACACGTTCAGCCCGTACAACAACCGTGACGGAGCGAACACGACCAACCTGGTCTATAACCAGTTCGGCGGGACGGTGGGCAAGGCCATCGTACCGGATAAGTCGTTCCTGTTCCTTTCTTACGAAGGCACATACGACCGCGACCACCGGGCGAGTTTGAGCACCGTTCCCACGCTGGCCATGCGCCAGGGCAACTTCAGCGGAATCCCGGGCACCACCATCATCAACCCCAGCACGGGCGTGCCGTTCACCAACAACGTCATTCCGTCGGGCCAGATCAATCCGTTCACCAGTTCCATTGCCAACGCTCTGCCCGCGCCGAACCTGCCCGGTCTGTTCAACAATTACGGCGCGATCAGCTATCTGCGGCGCGACGGCAATAAGCTCGACGGCCGATTCGACCAGCACTTCAGCGACCGTACCACCGCGTTTCTGCGCTATGGGTACAGCAACTGGGGAGTCGTGGACGAGTCTCCGCTGGGCTTCGTGCTCGGCCCCGGCTCCACCACGCGCCTGGTTGGCCAGAACGCGATGGCCGGCGTGGTTCACAACTTCACTACCTCCATGCTCACCGAACTGCGCCTGGGGTATAACCGCTACCGCCAGCGGATCACACCGCGCGATTTCTCCTCGCCGTTCAGCGCCGGTATCAATGCCGGCACGCTGCCCATCATCAACATCGCCGGCATGAACACGCTCGGATCGAGCTTCCTGCCGGGAGCGTCGTCCGATGGAGCGGTGGACAACACCTATCACATCACCAATAACTGGAGCTTCATCACGGGCCACCACACGTTGCAGGCGGGCGCCGAAGTCAATCGCTTCATGTCGGACGGCTTCAATAACCTGGCCTTCGCACCGGCGGGCGCGGCCCTGTTCGGTCCCGAAACCACCCTGGCGGCAGGAACCGCTCCCGGCACTGCCGGCGGAGTGTTCCCCAATGCCTTCGCATCGTTCCTGCTGGGAGCGCCGCAGCAACTCGGGTCCACTTCCTTCCTTGCCACTCCGGCCGTCCGGCAGTGGCAGATGGCCGGCTATGTGGGCGACCGGTTCAGCCTGGCGAGATGGCGCAAGGTCACGTTCGACGTGGGCGTGCGCTATAACGTTTTCAGTCCGCTCGAACCGCGTCACACTGGCGGCGCCATGTTCTACAATCCGGCAAACAACACCTTGAGCCTGTCGAACATCGGCGGAGCTCCCAACTCCATTCAGGATTGGAACCTGCGAAACTGGGCGCCCCGGTTCGGCGTGGCCATCGGCCTCACCACCAAAACCGTGATCCGCGCCGGGTACATGATCAGCTACTTCCAGGTGCCGTACCAGTCCTCGTACTTCATGCCGTCGCAGTTCGGCGCGGTGCTGGGCACGGCCGGCGTGGCCACTCCGGTTGCCGGAAGATTCGGTCCGGGGAGTTTCACGCCGTTGGCGCCCCCGGCCAGCTTTGCCAACGGAATGAGCGCGGGCAATATTCCGGTTGTGTTCGCTTCCCGCCACGTGCCCACGCCCTACGTGCAGAGCTACAATTTCCAGATCCAGCACGAACTGCCCACCAACCTGCTCCTGCAGGTCGGCTACGTGGGCACGCTGGGACGCGAGTTGCCGTTCCTGAACGATCTCAATGTGGGGACGCTCGGGGCGGGCGCCGCCGGCCAGCCGTTCTTTGGCGCATTCGGCCGCACGGCTCCCACCTACCTGTACTCCAGCGGCCTGACCAACAATTACAACTCGCTCCAGACCACGCTCACCAAGCGCCTCTCGCATGGGCTGCAGTTCCAGGCTGCCTACACCTGGTCCAAGGCCCTCGACTACGGCAGCAACTTCGGCACGCTGTTGAATCCGTTCAACCGCGCGGCCAACTACGGCCTCTCCGACTATGACCGCCAGCACGTCCTGAGCATCGCGCACCTGTTCGCCATTCCGGTCGGCAAGGGCTCCAACATCATGCCGGGCGGCATCATCGGCGAGATCCTCGGCGGCTGGGAACTCAACGGGATCTTCCGTTGGTCCACCGGTTCGCCGTTCACCGTGCTGGCCACGCCCGTGGGCTGCAACTGCCCGGGGCTGCCGTTTGTTAACGCCAGCGCCACCACCAACCACGTCAAGGTGTCCGACAGTGTCGGTCCGTTCGCGAACCTGATCAATCCCGGCCTGTTCACGCAGCCCGTGGGAGGTTTTGGCAACCTGGGTCGCAATTCGTTCCGCGGTCCGGGCTTCAAGAACTACGACCTGTCGCTGTTCAAGGACTTCGTGGTTCGCGACAACTACCGTCTGGAGATCCGCGGTTCGGCGTTCAACCTGACCAATACCCCGCGGTTCAGCAACCCGATGAACCTGATTAACTCGCCGGCTTTCGGCCAGACTGTCGAGCCGTTGTCTCACGTCGATGGTCTGAATGCCATGGGCGGCCGCATCGTCCAACTGGGCGCGCGGCTTCTCTTCTAACCTCCGGCTTCCGCCGCAACAGCAAC
>JAMCRM010000181.1 GCA_023380575.1 Acidobacteriota bacterium
TGCAGGGCAACTTGGGGCATGCCCGGGAGGACGATACCGGGAGTGCGGGCCCATTACTGGCCATCGCTCCCGCCGATGCGGAACGCCGATCCCTGGAAGACACGGTGGTCAAAGCCGGCTGGAACTTCGTGGCGGTCGACAAGTGGCCGGATGGTTTAAAGCTGCTGAATACGCGCGCTTTTCCCGTTGTGTTGTACGATCGCGACCTGCCGGGCGCGGATTGGAGAGCGGCCATACGCGCGATCATTTCGTCGCGCAACCCGGCGTGCGTAATTCTGGCATCCAGGGTCGCGGACACTTACCTGTGGGAAGAAGTGATCCAGCACGGCGGTTTCGATATCCTTCCCAAGCCGTTCCAGCAGGAGCAATTGCTGCGTACCCTGCGTTTCGCCCTTTACCACTGGAGAACGGGTTGGACACGCCGCTGGCACGACGGCTGAGACTCCCGCCTCCTATCTCACAAATAGATTGCAAATAGAGAGATCTTCACGTATAAATAGTACTAAGTGTACTAGTACCTCTAGAGAATCTCGGAGGCCTCTGTGGGAATAGGAGTGGCTGAAATTACCTCCCTTGCCGACGATGGAGTGCGGCTATCCGCCAAGACCTTGAGGATTTCGGGACAGACCGCTTGTTTGACGGTGGACAGCCTGATTCCGGTCGCGGCTCCGGCAAAGGTGCAGGCAGGCGACTTCCTGCTGTTAGGGGAAATTTCACATTGCGAGCCGTGTGCTGATGGCTTCGCAATCACTATGCACATCGAGCACGCAGTCGGCTCCGCAGAGATGAACCGGCTCATTGCTCTTAACTCCCTGGGGAGCAGTGTGGGGGGCGCGCGCGATTGCCGAGTGGAGTCGCTGAGGCGCAAAGTGCGGCATCTTAAGGAAATTCTGGGGCGAAATGGCGACCGGACGTTGAGGTACCCGGGTGCTCGCCGTTCAACCGGCAGAGGGGCAGGAAAACACCCATGGGACATGCGGTAGCGGTTGCTAGCCAGGAAACGCCAGCGCCAGCCCCTGTTCGTGCCGGACGCCCAAAAATGTCGCGGCGATGTTTCTGGGCGATTGCCGCGGCCATGGCGTGGGCTTGCCGGGATGGAATGCACGCCTCGGAACTCAACCGCCTCCGCACAGCTTTCGGTCTTCGCCGGCATGGGATGGGCTTAAGCCGGGTGATACCCAGACGGGTCGCCAGCCCTGATGTTATGGGCCGAACGCACAATGGCACACTGAATGCGTCCCGCTCGGCAGTTGAGCACTGAGACGCCTGACCCCATGCGCTGGCGCCGGCTGTTGCGGGCGCTCGGCTCCCGCAATTACCGGCTGTTTTTCGAAGGCCAGATCGTTTCCCTGATCGGCACGTGGATGACCCGGGTGGCCACCAGTTGGCTGGTCTATCGCATCACCGGCTCGGCCTTTTTACTGGGATTAACCAGCTTTGCGGGCCAGATCCCCATCTTCTTTCTGACTCCACTCGCCGGCGTGTGGGTGGACCGCTGGGACCGCCATCGCACGCTGGTGGTCACCCAGATCCTCTCCATGCTGCAGTCGTTCGCGCTGGCGGCGCTGGCGCTGAGCGGCGCGATCACCATATGGGAAATCATCGTGCTGGTGCTGTTCCAGGGGGTGGTGAACGCTTTCGACATGCCGGCGCGGCAGGCTTTCGTGATCGAGATGATCGAGCGCCGCGAAGACCTCGGCAACGCCATCGCCCTGAACTCCTCGATGGTGAACGGCGCGCGGCTCATCGGGCCGGCTGTGGCGGGCGTAGTGATCGCCGCGGTGGGGGAGGGCTACTGTTTCCTGATCGACGGTTTCAGCTACGTGGCGGTGATCGCGTCGCTGCTGGCCATGCGGATGGTGCGGGTACGTGCGCGGGCAGGGGGCCGGCCGCTCACCTCGGAATTGGGCGAGGGATGGCGCTACGTGAGGGAATCCGTGCCCATCCGCTCCGTGCTGCTGCTACTGGCGCTGGTAAGCCTCATGGGGATGCCCTATACCGTGCTGATGCCCATCTTTGCCGGCGGCATTCTGCACGGAAACGCCCACACCCTGGGATTCCTGATGGCGGCGGCGGGCTTGGGCGCGCTGACGGGCGCCGTCACGCTGGCCATGCGCCCGAGCGTGCTGGGGCTGGGGAGGGTGATCGTGTGGTCGGCCGGCCTGTTCGGCGTGGGGCTGATCGGCCTGGGGCTGTCGCGGAGGCCGGCGTTCTCGCTGGTGGCGGTGGCTGCGGCGGGTTTCGGCATGATGCGCCAGATGGCTTCCAGCAACACCATCCTGCAAACCATCGTGGCGGAGGACAAGCGCGGCCGCGTGATGGCGTATTACGCGATGGCGTTCCAGGGCATCGCGCCCTTCGGCAGCCTCATTGCCGGCGCCGTAGCCGCTAAACTGGGAGCGCCGTGGACCATCGTGGGCGGAGGGACCCTCTGCCTGGCCGGCGCCGTTTGGTTCGCCCGGCGCCTGCCGGACCTACGCCGCGCGGTCCGCCCCATCTACGCCGAGTTAGGCATCCTGCCGGCGCTGCCGCCGATGCCGGAACCGTAACCCGAGCCGTCTGGACATACTCAACATGGAAGCCATAGGTTGCGCGGGCAACCGGTGTATTCTGAATCGAGGTCGGGATGGGAAAGAACTTCGAGTTCCGGTGCAGCGCCTGCAAGTATTCGCGCGAGGTCTCCGGAGGTCCGGACGTCGGCATGACCGTTCGCACGACGACCGTCGTCTGTGGAGTTTGCAAGGACCTCTTTGACGTGGCGGTGTCAAACACGCCTTGGCTCCCGCGAGGTGGCACGCCAATCCGTAAAATCAAATGCCCGCGATGCGATGGGCTTCACCTGTCTCGTTGGATTCATCCTGGGCCTTGCCCCAAATGTGGCCACAAAAATCTGGAGCGAGGCGAAGTGACTGTTTTGTGGGACTGAGGCTGCGCACGCTCTGCGCCAGTATCTATACG
>JAMCRM010000182.1:0-1520 GCA_023380575.1 Acidobacteriota bacterium
CCCCCGGTGGCTTCCAGCAGGCGGTCCGCCAGCGTGGACTTGCCGTGGTCGATGTGCGCGATGATGGAGAAATTGCGGATGAATTCACGATCCATGCGGTATGATGAGCCTGTAGCTTCAATTATCCCATAGTATGTCCTACGGCCACATTACTTTCGAGACTGCGGCGGACGGCATCGCACTGCTCACCCTCAACCGGCCGGAGAAGATGAATGCCCTGAATCGCGCCACGGTGGCGGAACTGGAAGCGGCCTTCGGACAGGTGGCGCGGGAGCCGGCCATCCGTGGCATGATCTTGACGGGCGCGGGACCGAAGGCGTTCGTGGCGGGCGCGGATATCAACGAACTGGCCGCCCTCACTCCCATGGAGGCGCGCCAATACGCGCTTTTCGGGCAGAAGGTGATGCGCGACCTGGAAGGCATGGGAAAACCCTCGGTGGCGGCCATCAACGGCTACGCGCTGGGCGGCGGGCTGGAGTTGGCTATGGCATGCACGGTGAGGTTCGCATCGCCCAACGCACGGCTTGGCCAGCCGGAAGTGAAGCTGGGAATTCTGCCCGGCTACGGCGGTACGCAGCGGCTGCCCAGGCTGGTAGGGCGCGGGCGGGCGCTCCAGTTGCTGCTCTCGGGAGAACCGATCGACGCCGCCGAGGCGCATCGCATCGGGCTGGTCAACGCCGTGGCGCCGGAAAGCGAATTGCTGGATTTCAGCCGCGCGTGGCTGCTCAAGGTGCTGGCCAACGGCCCGCTGGCCGTGGCCCTCACGATGGAAGCCGTGGATACGGGTCTGGAGGCGGGCCTCGCAGAGGGGCTGCGCTTCGAGGCGGCGGCATTCGGCCTGGCCGGCGCCACGGCGGATGCCGCGGAGGGCACGCGTGCATTCCTGGAGAAGCGCCCCGCGTCATTTACGGGAAAGTAGAGCATGAGCACAGTCATTGAAGGTCAACTGTCTTCGGCAGGGCTGAAGTTTGCCATCGTGGTGAGCCGCTTCAACAGCTTCGTGAGCGAGCGGCTGCTCACCGGAGCGCTGGACGCGCTGGCGCGCACGGGGTGCAATCCCGACGATATCGAGATTCTGAGAGTCCCCGGCTCGTGGGAGGTTCCGCTGGTGGCCAAGACGGTCGCCTTGCAGCGGCGGCACGATGCGGTGATCTGCCTGAGTGCCATTATCCGCGGCGATACCCCGCATTTCGACTACGTGGCTGCGGAGGCCGCCAAGGGCATCGCGCATGCCTCTCTGGATACTGGACTGCCGATGGCATTCGGGGTGCTGACCACCAACACGCTGGAGCAGGCCATTGATCGCGCCGGCACCAAGGGCGGGAACAAGGGTTTCGACGCCGCCATGACGGCAGTCGAGATGGCCAACCTGATGCGGCAGTTACGGGAACGTTCCGCCTGATGCCGTCCCGCCGGAGATCGCGACAGCGCGCCCTTCAAGTCCTTTACTCCTGGGACTTTCGCCGGCACCCCCTCGCGGAGGCCGTGGCGGCCTTTTACGACACGCTGTACGCGGAGGA
>JAMCRM010000182.1:1530-9976 GCA_023380575.1 Acidobacteriota bacterium
GGTGACGGGCGCCGCCGGCCACGTGGAAGAGATCGACGGGCGCATCAGCGCGCACGCCGAGCACTGGCGCATCGAGCGCATGCCGGCCGTGGACCGCAATATCCTGCGGCTGGCCATCTACGAAATGGTCTACGCGGGGACGCCCGCGGCGGTGGCCATCGACGAAGCGCTGGAACTGGCGCGGCGCTTTTCAGGGGAAGAATCCGTGCAGTTCGTCAACGGCGTGCTGGACGCCATTCGCCGCGAACAAGCCGCCTGAGCCGTTCACCGCCCTTTTAAAGAAATATTATGCGGGAAATCAGCAATTTGGCCGAAGATTGCCCGCGGCCGCCGCGGCCTTCCCGGCTAACCTGTTGCCAGGAGAGGTGAATGACCCGATGAAGTATCTGCAGATCATATCGTTAGTGATTCAGATTGCGAAGATGGTGGAAGCGGCGGTGCCGCTAGGCGGCCAGGGCAAAGCCAAGCTGGCGTTTGCCGTGGATGCCGCCGCCGCCATCTATGAGACGGAAGAGGACATCCGGCAGTCCTGGAAGGATGATAAAGACGCCTTTCTGAACGCCATCACGCGCGCCTCGGGAGCGGTAGTAGGGTTGCTGAACGCCGCGGGCATCTTCAAAAAATCCAAGTAGGACCAGGGAGCCGGCCGCCGGCGCTGTTACGTTATGATGAGAGTGGTGCGGCCGGTTCCAGCACAGGTTATCTATGTGCTTCTGTTTCTTGTTGCTGCGGGTGCCGCAGCGCAGCAGGCGAAGTACCAGGGCCGCCGTGTTGCCGAGGTAGTCTTCCTTCCCGAGCAGCAGCCCCTGGAACCCGCGGAGATCGAGGCCAGGGTTCCGCTGCGGGTGGGCGCACCCCTGCGCATGGCGGATATTCAGACCTCCATCGAGCGCCTCTATGCCACGGGCCGCTATGAGGACATCCAGGTGGATGCCGAGCCGGTCCGGGACGGCGGGGTGGCGATCCGGTTTCTCACCAGGGAGAGCCGGTTTATCGGTCACGTTTCGGTAAGAGGTAATCTTTCGGACCCGCCCAACCCCGGCCAACTGGTGAATGCGACTCGTCTCGATCTGGGCCAGCCGTTCACGGACGACAAACTGGCCGATGCCGAGCAGAGTATCCGCCATCTCCTGCAAAGCAATGGCTTGTACCAAAGCACGGTTCACCCGGAGTTCGATTACGATCCGGCAGTCCAGCAGGTGCATATTCGCTTTGTGGTCGACAGCGGCCCGCGCGCCCGTTTCGAAGAACCAGACCTCCAGGGCGACCTGAAGCTCCCGCCGGCGAAGATTGTGGCCGCGACCCACTGGCGGAAGTGGCTACTGGGGGGCTGGAAACAGGTTACGCAGGCCCGCGTCCGACAGGGTGTGGAAAAGGTGCGGGCACAATACGAGAAACAGGGCCGACTGGAAGCGAAGGTGGGGCTCTCCCTCGAATATGATTCCGATGCCAACCGGGTTCGCCCCACCCTGGGCATCAACGCCGGCCCCCGCATCCAGGTGACAACCGTGGGCGCCAAGCTCTCCCAAAAGAAACTGCGCCAGTACATACCCATCTTCGAAGAGCACACAGTAGACCGCGAACTGCTTGTCGAAGGCGCCCGCAATCTCCAGGATTATTTCCAGAACCAGGGCTTTTTCGAGGTGGAAATTGAGCCCAAGGAACAGCGGGTCACCAATGACCGCGCCACCATCGATTACCTGATCAATACCGGCCAGCGGCATAGCCTGGCATATATCGGCATCCAGGGGAACCGGTATTTCTCCACGGATACGATTCGCGAGCGCATGTACCTGCAGAAGGCCAGCCTGCTCCAGTTCCGCCATGGCCGCTACTCCGGACGGCTCCTCCGCCAGGATGAAAACTCCATTGTTGATCTTTACAGATCGAATGGCTTCCGCGACGTAGCCGTGCACTCCCGCATCGCGGACAATTACAAAGGCAAGAGCGGCGACATCGCCGTCTTCCTCACCATTAACGAGGGGCCGCAGCGGTTCGTCAACAGCCTTCAGATCGAAGGCATCCACCACCTGAATCCGGACCAGGTGCGGCAGGAACTCAGTTGCGCGGCGGGGCAGCCCTTCAGCGAGTACAACGTTTCGGTGGATCGCGATGCGATCCTGCGGCAATATTTCTCGCAAGGGTTCTCCAATGCCACCTTCGAGTGGAGTTCCAAGCCTGCCGCGGAACCCAATCGCGTGGACCTGAGGTTTGTCATCACAGAGGGGCAGCAGCAAATCGTACGGCAGGTGCTGACCAACGGCCTCAAGGTCACCAGCCCGAAACTGGTGAATGAATTTATTACCCTGAAGCCGGGAGATCCGCTTTCGCCGGCCCAGGTCACCGACACACAGAAGCGGCTCTACGACCTGGGAATCTTCTCCAAGGTGGATGCCGCGGTGCAGAACCCCGACGGCGAAACCACACGCAAGTACGTGGTCTACGACGTGGAAGAGGCGCGCCGTTTTTCCATCGCCACCGGCTTCGGCGCGGAGGTAGCTCGCATCGGGCGCTGCCAGACCTGCCTGGACGCGCCCGCCGGACAGGCCGGGTTCGCCCCCCGGGTGCTATTCGATATCAGCCGGCTGAATCTATGGGGACTGGGGCATTCCCTCAGCTTGCGCACGCGCGTCTCTACCCTGGAGCGGCGCGGCCTGCTCACCTATTCCCTGCCGCGCTTCGAGGGCGACGACAACCTCAACCTTTCCTTTACAGCGCTCTATGATAAGTCTTTGAACGTATGGACGTTTTCCTCGAACCGCCTGGAGGGCTCCACGCAATTGACCCAGCGCGTTTCGCGCGCCACCACGCTGTTTTACCGCTACACCTACCGCCGGGTGAGCGTGGATACCGCGACACTGAAAATCTCCCCGCTGCTCATTCCGCAATTATCGCAACCGGTGCGCGTGGGACTGGTCTCCTGGAACCTGCTCCAGGACCGGCGCGACGATCCCGTGGATCCGCACAAAGGCATCTATAATACCGTGGACATCAGTCTGGCGGCGCACGGGCTGGGATCGCAGGTTAATTTCTTTCGTTTCCTGGGCAGGAACGCGACCTACCATCCCATCGGCCGCAAGCTGGTGCTGGCGCGCGACACCAGCTTCGGCAACATCTCCCCCTTCCATTACCGGGGCAGAGTGGATGAAGCCGTGCCCCTGGCGGAAAGGTTCTTTTCGGGCGGCGGCGATTCGCAGCGCGGCTTCCCCGACCAGCAGGCCGGCCCGCGCGACCTGGTCACCGGATTCCCGCTGGGGGGCAACGCGCTGTTCTTCAACCAGATCGAACTGCGCTTTCCGCTGATCGGGGAGAATATCGGGGGGGTGCTGTTTCATGACGCGGGCAACGTATATTCTTCCCTGGGAAAGGTTTCTTTCCGGGTTCACCAGCATGGGCTGGAGGACTTCAACTACATGGTTCACGCGGTCGGCTTCGGCCTGCGCTACCGGACGCCTATTGGGCCGGTGCGGGTGGACTTGGCCTACAGCATCAACCCGCCGCGGTTTTTCGGTTTCAAGGGCGCACTGAACGATCTGCTTAATGCCGGCGTGACACCCTGCAGTTCGCCGCTTTATCCGAACCGCTGCGTGGCGCAGAGCACCGGGCATTTTCAGTACTTTTTTTCCATAGGACAGACCTTCTGATGAGAATGGTCCTGGCCCTGGCAATTCTGCTGCTTTCCGCCACCTTTGCGGAGGCCGAAATCATCAACCGGATCGCCGTTTCGGTGGGCAACCGCGTGATCACCAGCAGCGACATAGATCGCGCCATCCGGGTTACGGCCTTTCTGAACGAAGAGGCCCTGGATTTCGGGACGGCTACGCGGCGGGCCACGGCGGACCGCCTGGTGGAGCAGAAGCTGGTGGCGCGGGAATTGGAATTGAGCCGCTATCCCGCCCCGGACCCCTCCGAGATCGAACCGATGATGAAGGCGCTGCGGGCGCGCTACCCGGACGAGGCCGCCTTCACGAAGGCGCTGGAGGCCTACGGGGTAGGGATCGAGGATGTGCGCGCGCAGCTTTTGTGGCGGCTCACCTTCCTTCGATTCGTGGATATGCGCTTCCGTCCGGGGGTGCAGGTTACCGACGAGGATGTGCGGGCGTACTTCGAGAAGGCCGTGCTCCCCGCGGCCCAGGCGTCCGGCAACAAGGCGAGTTTCGAGGAGTATAGGGATAAAATCGAACAGAAACTGGTTGGCGAGCGGGTAGACCAGGACCTCAGCCGGTGGCTGGAAGCCGCCCGCCGCCGCACACGGATCGAATACCGGGAGGATGCTTTCCAATGAGCCGCCGCGCTCGCATTGCCGCCATTGCCGCCGCTTCGCTGGCGGCTCTCGTGGTGCTGGCCGCCGTTGCGGGTGTGCTGCTTCTGCGCAGCCAGTGGTTCCGGGAGCAGGTGCGGACGCGCATTGTAGCGGAAGTGGAACGCGCCACGGGCGGGCACGCGGAGGTGGGCTCATTTGTGCTCGAGTGGCGGACCTTGCGCGCCGAATTGCGCGGCTTTGTTCTTCACGGCTCCGAACCCGCGGGCAAGCCGCCGCTGTTCCAGGCGCGCTCGATCACGGTGGGCCTGCGCGTCCTCTCGTTTCTGGAAAGGAAGGTGGACCTCGCGTTTCTCCGTGTGGACCAGCCCCGCATCTACCTGATTTTCTATCCGGGGGGCGGCACCAACGTTCCGGCCCCGAAGATCCGGCGGGCGGCGCGGAGGCCGGCGCTCGAAACCATCGTGGACCTGGCCATCCGCCGCGTGGAGGTAGACGGGGGGATTTTCGAAGTAGAAAGCCGGGGCAAGACGAACTTCCACGGCCGGGGGGAAAATCTGCGGGCCCTGCTGGCATACGACTTCGCCGGGCCGCGCTACCAGGGCAAGGTGGCGCTCTCTCCTTTCCATGTGCAATGGGGCGAGCACCGGCCGTTGCCGGTCAACGTGGACCTGGCGGTCTCGATTCTGCCGCAACGCATCGACGTCACCTCGGGCGCGCTCACCACGGCGGATACCCGCGTGGATTTCTCGGGAGCCGTAATCGACCTTCCGAACTTCACGGCAAGGTTCGAATACAAGGCCCGGGTGAACCTGCCCGACCTGGAGAGAATCCTGGAATTGCGGGCTCCTCCTTCAGGTGAGGCACTGGCTTGGGGAACTTTCACTTTTAACGGGCTGGCACATTACCACGCCACGGGAAACCTCCAGGCCGCGCGCGTTGCGTGGAAGGAGGAGTTCGTCCGCCTGCGTGAATTCCGCGCCGCCGGCCCGTTCGACTGGAACCCCGAACGCCTGCGAGCGGACGATCTGCGCCTTTCGGGATCGGCCGTGCTGGGGCGGCAAACATCGGCCGTACCGGTGGAGGGCAGCATCAAGAGCGTCACGCTACGCGGGAACGAACTGGAGACCGCGGGTATCCGGATCGCCACCCTCGGCGGCGTTTTCTCCGGCCGCGCACGGCTGCGAGAATGGCACCGCTATAGAGTGGAAGGTGCCATTGACGGGTTCGCCGCCCGCCGCCTGCTGGCTCTCTACACCACCCGGCGGGCGCCCTGGGACGGCCGCGTTTCCGGCACGCTGAACCTGGAAGGCTCCTTCCGCGCCAGGAATACCCTGCTGGCAACCGCACTTCTGAGCATTGCGCCCGCCGCAAGCGGGCCTCCCGTGACGGGCGCCATCCAGGCCGCCTATGACGCGCGGCAGGGTACGCTCGACCTAAGCCGTTCGACCCTGAGCCTGCCCGCCACCCGGGTGGATTTTTCCGGAACTCTGGGACGCGAACTGGAGTTCCGCATCGATTCGCGCGACCTCAACGACCTCCTGCCCGCGCTCGACACCGAAAGCCTCCCGGTGCGGCTGGAGAAGGGCGAGGCCACCTTCGGCGGAACCGTCACCGGTAAACTGCAGGAGCCGCAGATACGGGGGCGGGTTTCGGCCAGCGGGCTGGCCTGGTCCGGCGCGAGGTTCGATTCGTTTACGGCCGCGGTGACGGCTTCGCGCGACAACGTGCAACTCGACAATGCCGCCCTGGGCCGCGGCAGTTTGCGGGCGCAGTTCGAGGCATCGGCGGGGCTGCGGGACGGGAAACTGGTTGACTCCAGCCCGATCTGGGTGAAAGGAGCCGTACGCGATGCCGGCGTTACCGACCTGGTAGCGCTGGCCGGAAGAAGCGGCCTGCCGGCTACCGGCACCCTGAGTGCCACCGGTCAGATTTCGGGCACGCGGGCAGCCCCGCTGGCGGCCGTGGAACTAAGCGCTGTCAACGGTACCCTTTACGGGGAGCCCTACGACCGCATCGAGGGGAAGGCCACGTATGCCGGCAATGCCCTGCAACTTTCAGACGCGGTGTGGATGGCGGGAACACGGCGCATCGGCCTGAGCGCCACCTACCAGCACAAGCCGGACGAGTTCGCGCGCGGCCGCCTGCATTTTCAGGCGACCAGCAACCGCATGGCGGCGGAGCAGTTTCGGAAATTTCACGAAGCCCGCCCGGATCTCACGGCCGAACTGCAATTTACCGCCGCCGGAGACGCGGAGGTCACGCCCTCCAGGACGGGGCCTCCCAAGCTCCACATGGTGGCAGTCAGTGGAGACGCGACCGCCGCGCGCGTAGCTATGAATGGGCAGGCGCTGGGCGACGCGCACGTGGTGGCCTCCACTAAGGGCGATACGCTCACGGCGGTCCTGACCTCCGATTTTGCGGGTTCGGCCCTCAGGGGCGAGGGCGAGTGGCGCCTGGCGGACGACTTTCCCGGCACGGCACGCCTGACCTTTTCCCGGCTCGACTTCATCCGCCTGGCCCGCCTGCTTGCAACCAAGGGGAAGCCGCCCCGCCTGGCCGGCTCGATGGCCGGTGAGATCACCCTGGACGGTCCCATTCTCGAGACCGGCAAATGGCGCGCTTCCATCCGCATCCCCGAAATGCAACTCGGGCCCGCCCCCGATACGCAATTGGCAAACGGCAACGGCCGGTACCTCAGCCTGCGCAACTCCGGCCCCATCACCGCGACCATGGCGAACGGGGTGCTGCGCGTGGAACAAGCGCGCTTCGTGGGCCGTGCCACGGACCTGACCCTTAAGGGAGCGGTCCGCATGGAACAGGCCAATGCGCTGGACCTGCGGCTGAACGGCCGCATCGACCTGGCTACCCTCGAGGACTTCGATCGCGATATCAATGCCTCCGGCTTTGTGAATACGGACGCCACGATCCGCGGGAAGTTGAGCGATCCCCAGATTACCGGACGCATGGAGGTGAAGAACGCCGCCTTCAATTTGACGGACTGGCCCAACGGCATCTCTAACGCGAACGGACTGATCACCTTCACCGGGATGCGCGGCACCATTCAGAACTTCACTGGAGAGCGCGGTGTCAGGTTCAGCTTCGGCGGCAAGGTACGGATGTACGGCTTTGCCGCGTACGAAGACGGGCTGTTGGTTTTCCGGCTGGGATTGCGGGCCACGCAGGTGCGGGTGCGCTACCCCGAGGGGGTCAGCACGGTGGCCAATGCCTCTCTGAACTGGACCGGCAGCGAGGAGCGCAGCACGCTGGCGGGCACAGTCACGATCCTGCGTACCGGGTTCAACCCGCACTCCGACCTGAGCACGATTCTGGCAAGTTCGGCCGAACCCGTGCGCACGCCCGCCGCGCAGACCGGAATTCTGGGGGGCGTGCATTTTGACGTGCAGATCGAAACATCGCCCGATGTCACCTTCCAAAGCTCGCTCGCGCAGGATATCCAACTGGAGGCTAACCTGCGGCTGCGGGGCACCGGATCGAACCCCTCGGTGCTGGGCCGCATCAATATCACGCGCGGGCAACTGGTTTTTTTCGGCACGAAGTACACCATCAACCAGGGTTCCATTTCGTTCTTCAACGCCGCGCGGATCGAGCCGATTCTGAATATCGACCTGGAGACCAAGGCGCGCGGCATTGACGTCACCCTGACCGTATCCGGCCCTATCAATAAGCTGAACCTGACACCGCGCTCGGATCCACCGCTGCAGTTTTCCGAGATCGTAGCGCTGCTGGCCACCGGGCGGGCTCCCACTTCGGACGTCAGCGTGCTAACTCAACAGCCGAACACGACGCAGACCTGGCAGCAGATGGGGGGCTTCGGCGCTGCTCGGGCAGGCCATCGCCAACCCCGTGGCCGGGCGGCTGCAGCGCTTCTTCGGCGTCACGAGGCTCAAGATCGACCCGACGCTGGCGGGCGTGGAAAACAACCCCCAGGCCGCCTCACGCTGGAGCAGCAGATCACGCCCAACATCACGTTCACCTATATCACCAACCTGACGAACAGCAATCCGCTGGTGGTGCAGGTGGAGTGGGCCCTCAGCAGGAAATGGTCGGTGATCGCGGTGCGCGAGGAAAACGGCCTTTTCGGGGTAGATTTTCTGTATAAAAAGCGCTTCTGAGGCATGATATTGAGATGACCGTTTCTTACCGGCGTATCTTCCTCACCGC
>JAMCRM010000183.1:0-6368 GCA_023380575.1 Acidobacteriota bacterium
GCTTCATGCCCACCCTGCCGTGATCGTCGAAATCCATGGCGCCCCGCACGCGCTGCTTTTCCCGCGTCTGCGCCGCCTTGGCCGCGCACAGCGCCTGCAGGCGTTCGGTGTAGGAAAGTTCGTTTCCGAGCGTGGATGCTTGCATTGACTTACTCCGCTACGGGTTGGGGATCTTTGCCGCCGGCCCAGAACAGCACGCAGGCCGCGATGGCCAGCGCCGCCGCCCAACTCCAGATCTGTGTCCAGCCGTGAATGCCCGCCCCGTCGGGCTGGTATTGCTGTCCGGTAAACCCCGCCACCTGGGCCCCGGCGAACATGCCTATGCCGAAGATCAGCAGGGCGATGAAACTCTGGGCCCGGGCGCTCATACCGGGAGGGGCCACGCGTGCTGCGTAAATGGAGGCTCCCGCCACCACGAAACCGTAAGAGAATCCGTGCAGCAGCAGCCCGCCGATAACCGCCCCGGCGTGCATCGTGGCGAAGGCGAAATAGCGAACGGCAAAGGCCGCCATGCCGAACGCCAGCACCCGTTTCAGCCCGATCTTAGCGATGAACCAGGGCATCAGGATCATCGCGATCACCTCGGAGATCTGCGCGAGGGTCATGACCGCAGTCGGTTTGGGCATGCGGATCTCACTGAGGAAGGCGTTGGTCCAGGTGGTGTAGAAGGTCTTGGAAATGGTGACCAGCGGAATGGCGATGGCAAAAACCAGAAATGCCGGCTGCCGCAGCAGTTTGGCCGCGGAGAGGCCGAACACGTCCCGCGGGGCCGCTTCGGCGCGCTTGGGCGGAGTATGGGGCAGAGTGAAGCAGTACGCCGCCAGCACGGCTTCCGCAGCCGCAGCGAAATAGAAAAACCCACCGGTCTTTTCGCCCAGAAAAATGCCTACCAGCAACCCGGACACGACCCAGCCGACGTTGCCGCCCACGGCGATACGCGGATACCGGTCGGCATCCGCGATGTTGCGGAACGCCATGTTGTTGGCCAGCGGCAGGGTGGGCATGAAGCACAGCGCATCCAGCACAATCAGGGTCATCAGGGAGGGAAAGGTGGTCTGGCCGGCCGCCAGAAACAGGCACACGGCGCCGGCAAAATGCAGGGCGCCCAGGATCCGCTCGGTGGCGAAGTAGCGGTCGGCCACGTAGCCGATGAACAGCGGCGAGCCCAGCGCGCCCAGGCCGGATGCCGCGCAGATCCAGCCGATCTGAGTGCCGCTGAAGCCCAGCGTGGCGTTCATGTAGCTGCTGATCGGAACGATCCAGGCGCCCCACGTGAAGAACTCCAGGAACATCAGCGCCGAGAGCCGCAGGAAAACAAAGCGCGAGCCGGTCATGGCATCAGGCCCTCACGGTTTCGAGCCGGCCGCCATCGGCCGAGCGCATGCCGGCTTCGAGGATGGCGGTGACCTCGAGGTTAAAATCCACGGTGAGCGTGCGGTGCACGGGTTCGCCGGTTTCCAGGTGGTGCAGCAATGCCTGGGCGAGATTGGCGCGGCCCGCCGGCAGGGGATCCGGCGCGCAGATCTCAACCGGTTTTCCCGGACCGTGCTCCACGCACACCGCGGGCTTTTCAGGATAGATTTCGAACCAGAGCGTGCCTTCGCTGCCGTAGACCACCAGCGGACCGGCGTCCAGGTAGGATTTGCGCAGCGTGGTCCAGGAACCCTGAGCCACCGCGATGGCGTGCGGGAACCGGACCACCATCACGCCGTTGTCGTCGGCATCGGCCCAGGGGCTGTCCAGATTGGCCCGCATGCCGATGGCCGCGGTGGCGGATTCGCCCGTGTACCAGAGCCCGTACATGGCCCCGTAGCAGCACAAATCCAGCATGGCGCCGCCGCCCGCCGCGGTCTGGTGCAGCCACGTGGCGCCGCGCTCCTGACCGGTCATGGGAGCAGACAACTCCGCCGCCGTCTTGTGCTGCGCGCCGGGACCGAACGGACCCGAATGTCCCACGCGGTAATGAATTTCGAGCGGGCGGCCGATGGCGCCGCCGTCGATCAACTCTTTGGCCTTGCGCGCGTGCGGCAGCCAGGAACAAGGCCAGTTCACCACCATCGCGACCCCCGCCGTGCGGCAGGCACATGCCATCCGCCGCGCATCCTCCAATGACATGGCCATGGGCTTTTCCACGCACACGGAAATGCCGGCGCGGGCGCAGGCCTCCACCACCTCGGGATGCCGGGCGTTTTCGCAGGCCACGACCACAGCGTCGAGTTTCTCCGCGGCCAACATCTCGCGGTAGTCCGGGTAGCACTTGGGAATGCCCGCGAGTCGCATGACATTGCGGCGGTTCCATTCCCGGCTATAGGGGGCATCGCGCAACTCGGGGCGAAGCGGGAGGGTGTCCGCGCACGCCACCCACTCTGCCCGCGGATGCGCCGCGAACAGGGAAGCTACGTGGTTGATGTGCGGATGCGCGAAGCCGGCGATGCCGATGCGGTATTTGTCTCTCATTCAGCCCCTCCCCGGGCCTCGCGCGCAGCCTCCAACCGCACCTCGGAGCCTTGCGCCGCCGAGGCGTAAATGGCTTCGAGCGCCCGGATGGCGTTGAGCACTTCTTCCTTTTTCACGCACAACTCTTCCTCGCCCCGGATGGCGCGGATAAAGTGGGCAATCTCCTTCCAGTGCGCGTAGAAGGCATGATCCGGCACACGCGGGGGCAGTTTGGGGGTGACATCCACCTGGTAGCAGCCCATGTTCCTGACCAGCCGCAGGTCCATCACCTGTGGATTGAACCACAGGCCGCCCTCTGTCCCCATGATGGAGATGCCGCCGGCGCTCTCCGGCACGTTGGCCGCCCAACTCACCCGGATGGTGATGGTAGCGCCGTTCTCCAGACGGAGGAAGGCCGCCGCCAGGTCTTCCACGTCAAATTCACGCGGGCTGTAGGTGCGGGCGGCGAACACCCCCACGGGCGCGCCGCTATCGGCGAGCGAAGTGATCAGTCCTTCCTCGCGGTTCGCCAGCTTGGTGTAGGTGACGCCGGAAGCGGCCACCACGGCGGGGTTGCCCATGATCCAAAGCAGGGTGTCCAGTACGTGCGCGCCAAGGTCGTAGAGCACGCCTCCGCGCGAGAGAGCCTTGAGGTGAAAAGTCCCGTGAACCGGCACGCCCCGCCGGCGCAGGCGCGCTGCATCGGCGTAATAGATTTCGCCCACCTGACCCTGGGCGACGAACTCCCTGGCGGCGGCAATCTGGTTGTAAAAACGCATGGACTGCCCCGCCAGCAGCAGGCGTCCGGCGGCTTCCGCCTCGCGGTACATTTCCGCGGCCTCACCCGCATCGAGCGCCAGCGGCTTTTCGCACAGCACGTGGGCGCCCGCCCGCAGGGCGGCGATGGCGTGGTCCTTGTGACAGTGCGCCGGCGAGCACACCGACACCGCGCCGGGCCGCACTTCCGCCAGCATCGATGCCACATCATCGCAGGCGTACGGGATACCGTGCCGGCGCGCCGTAGAGGCGGCGTTCTCGATGACGCTATCGGCCACCCCCACCAACTCCACGCCGGGCTGGTCCCTCCAGGCGGGAATGTGCGCGGCGTTGGCTATCGTGCCGCTGCCGATTACGGCAACCCTGAGCTTGTCCATAGACGAGAGTCAGCTTCTTTCGTGTGTCAGATCTGCAGCGCCGCCGAAAGCTTTTCATTCGAGCGCATCATTTCATCCCAGGTTACGGTGTCTTCGCGGTAGCAGGCCATGCGGCCCAGGATCGCGGTGAGGGTGCTTTCGACACTGGGCGCGATGTTGTTGAGCAACTTTCCCGCACGGATGCTTTCCACGAAATTCTTCACGTTGGTGACAGGGCCCTGCAGCGAGGTGGGGTCCTTTTCGGTTCCGGTGCCCTTCCAGGGATTCTCGCCCAGGATATTGACTACCCCCGCGTGGTGGGAATCGGCCACGCCCTTGGAGCCGTACATGCGGATGCAATAGTCGCCGAAGCCCTTGGCGAACTGCTCGCAACTGAAGTCCACTTTCAGACTGCCGGGATACCAGTAATGCGCCATGAAATGGTCCCAGCAATCCCCGACGTCCACCCGCGCCTCGCGCCCGCCGGTTCCGCGGGCCTTGAGCGGGTGCGCCCGGGCATACCAGTTGCCGGCATCGAGACAATGCACGGCCTGCTCTACGATGATGTCGCCGGAGAGCACCTTATCGAAGACCCAATCGCGCAGGCGCGCCTCGCCGGCGGGCATGCCGGGTTTGCTCTTGGGCGTCAGGCGGCCGGTGTGGAAGTATACCTGACCGAAAACGAGTTTGCCGATGGCCCCGTTGTGCACGCGCGCCACAGCCTCCTGAAACACCGGGCGGACCCGCGATTGCCAGTCCACGAGGAAGCTGACGCGTCCCTTGGCCTTCTCGCCGGTCTGCGCGATGCTGCGGCATCCGGGCACATCCACCGCGACCGGCTTGGCCAGGTAGATGTGCCGGCCGGCGGAGAGGGCGGCTTCGGCCTGTTCGGGGTGGAAGTAGGGCGGGCTGAGGATCGCCACCGCATCGGGTCTGGAGGCCAGCAATTCGCGGTAGCCGTTGAGCCCGGCATACTGGCGGGGGACGGCGGTCAGTTTCAGGTTCCTGACCGTCGCCTCCATGCGGTCGCGAAACGGGTCCGCAAGGGCCACGATGCGCGAGCCGGTGTGTTCCATGAACAGCCCGGCGATGAAATTTCCGCGGCCGCCGCAGCCGATGATCCCCACCTCCAGGGCGGAATTGGCCTGGCTGCCGAACACTGTCTCGGGCTTCAAAAGCAGAACTCCGGCGGCGCTGCCCTTCAGAAATCCTCTTCGTTCCGTTCGCGGCATGGTTCTCCTCAAGAGCCGGCTGCGAAAACTTGCTGCGTGAACAGCCGGCTCAGGCGCAGGTTCTCCTCTATGGAGCGGGTCAGTTTGGTCTCGGGCTGGTATCCCAGTTCCACCACCAGGAAGCCCCGAAACCCGGCTGCCCGCAAATCGCGTGCGACGGCGCGGTAATCGATGTCGCCGTCGCCGAAAGCTTCCGTGCGGATACCGCCGCGCAGGTTGCGCAGGTGAACCCCGGCCAGCCGGGGACCAGCTTCCCGGAGGATGGCCGCCGTGTCCTGGCCCCCCAGCCGGACCCAGGCTACATCCACGCAGAAGGACACCAGGCGAGGATCGGTGTGCCGGAGGTCATAACGCCACTCACGGGCGTTGGCGGCCATCTCGGCGCTGTGCTGGTGGATCATCAGCTTGAGGCCAAGCCGGTTCAACTCCGCACCCAGACGATCGAGCGAGCGGGCCTGGATGGCGAGTTCGGCTTCGGATTTCGGCGCGTCTTTCGGCTTCGGCGCGGCGTTGAAGACCAGTGCGGCGGCGCCGCCGCCCTTGGCCGTCCGGGCCAGTTCCAGAGTTGCCGTGATGGTCTTTTCGGCCGGCGCCGGCTCGTGAACCGGGCCCGTGGTGGAGACCGCGGCCAGCTTCAACTCTTCTTTCCGCAGCGCGTGCAGGGTCTGGCCCCGGACATTCGGCTCCATGAACTCGACGGGCAGTTCGACTCTACGGAAGCCCGCGCGCCGCGTGGCGGCCAACGCCGCGGCTACGTCGAGCGGCTTCTTTTCGAGGCGGAAGTGCTGCACCCAGATGTAGCCCTGTGCCGCCAGTGTGGGATGGTAGCCCGGCGCGGCGTTGGCTGCGAGCGCAGTCCCGCACGCCAGGAAATCTCTTCGTGTGGGCAACATGGTGGATCGACTCCGCAACACTTGCAATCTACTGCACAACGGACTTTTAATCAATTGAATTTCATTGAAGCGGAATTCACTATCCGCTAACATACCGGTATGGAACTCCGGGAAGTCCGCTCCCTGGTCCTGCTGGCGGACCTGGGCAGCATTCAGCGCGTCGCCGGCGCCGTGCACCTCAGCCCGCCGAGCGTGCATAAGCACCTCAAGACGCTCGAAGAGCAACTGGGAGTGCCGCTGTACGAGCGCGACGGACGTTCGCTGAAGCTGACCGAGGCGGCGGAGACCATCCTGCCTTACCTGCAGCAGATTGTCGCCGAGCACGATACGGCGTTGCGCGTACTGGACGAGTGGAAAGGCGTAAAGCGGGGGCTGGTGCGGATCGGCGCCGGCCAGATTGTGGGCACATACCTGGTGCCGCGCGTTCTGGAGCGTTTCCTGGCGCGGTATCCGGGAGTCAACGCCTCGATTCAGACCGCGCCGGTGCGGACGCTGGTGGAGAGACTGGCTGCCGGAGCGATCGACCTGGCGTTGCTCGCGGTGCCGGAACTCCACGAGGAGCCGCACCTTTCGACCGGCGACTACGAGGTGGTGTGCGACGTGGTGGACTTGTCCATGGTGCTGGTGTCCGGAGCCCCGCGGTCGCCGCGGCGCTGCCCGATGAGTTCGCTGGC